>DATLHW010000561.1:0-11313 GCA_035539675.1 Burkholderiales bacterium
TGGAGCGCGCCATGCTGCTGCTCTCCGACATCCCGGGGATCACCGCACAATCGGCGTTAGAGCAAGGCGACGAACCCGGCAGCACGGATCTGTTGCTGGAGATCAACGAAGCAAAGCGAATAAACGTGCAAATCGATGCCGATAACTATGGCTCGCCGAACGCCGGTCGCTATCGCATGGGCGCTTCGTTGCGCGTCAACAGTCCCTTGGAGTACGGCGACAATCTTGATCTGCGCGTATTGAGAACTTCCGGCGGCGGATTGGATTTCGCGCGAGTCGGTTATGAGCTTCCAGTCGGCTCGAACGGCGTCCGCGCGGGCATCGGCGTGGGACGTTTGAGATATGAACTCGGCGCCGAGTTCGCAGTGCTCGATGCGACTGGCACGGCCGACGTATTTAATCTCGTTTTAACGCATCCGCTGATTCGGTCACGCGGACGGAATTTATTCGGCAAGCTCACCTTCGAGCACAAGAGTCTGGAAGACAAGATCGAACTGGTTTCGCTCACCTCCAACAAGAATACGCGCAGCTTTGGCGTGGGACTGACTTATGAACAGCGGGATGGGTTCTTCGGTAGCGGTTACTCTGGCGCCAGCTTGACGCTTTACTCCGGCAATCTGGATATCGAAAATGCGGATGCCCGCGCACTCGATCAAGCGTCGGATGGGCGAAAAACCGAAGGCTCGTTCATGAAGCTGGGGTATCAGTTTTCACGCATGCAAAATCTTTCGCAACGAAGCAACCTTTTTATCAGCCTAAATGGACAGGCAACCCGCAAAAATCTGGATAGCGCGGAAAAGATCTCGCTGGGCGGCGCGCAAGCCGTGCGCGCTTATGCCGCCTCCGAAGTTGTCGCGGACGAAGGCGAGATTCTTGTATTGGAATACCGTTATAGCTTCCTGCCTGCGTTTACGGTAAGCGGCTTTTATGACGCAGGCTGGGCTCGCGTCAATCACAAACCGCTGCCTGAGGATGTGGAGAACAATCGCAGTCTGCGCGGTTATGGCGTTGGCGTCGTATGGATTCCGGGCGCCGGCTTCAGCATTAACGCAAGCTTGGCGTGGCGCGATACGGCGCAAAGCCGGGTGACCGATGAAGAGCGCGATCCGCGGCTTTATGTTTATGCGGTTAAGACATTTTAAAAAGCATCCGAGGATCGCGCTTTTGTATGAGCGCGATAGCGTTGAACAAATTGTTCGCCGTGCGCCATATCCACTCCCCCTCCCTTGAGGGGAGAGGGCCGAGGAGAGGGTGAAATGCTTGAAATTGGCTTCGCCGTCACCCTCTCCCCAACCCCTCTCCCTTTATCCTCGGGAGAAATGGCCGGGGGCTCAAGGGAGAGGGGCTCTTCTCTCAGTGCAAACGCCGCATAAGATCGTCACAAGGAAGCAACTCATGACAACGAATGAAATGAGACAAACAGCTCGCAATGGACGAATCTCCCTCTCGCCTCGCCGCCTAAGCGTCGCGGTAGCCCTGACGCTTCTGCCAGCAGTGGCATACGCGCTTCCCACCGGTGAACAAGTCGTCGCTGGACAGGCGCAGTTCAATCGCGGAGCCAACACGCTAACGGTCCAACAGCAGACGCCCAATGCCATCGTCAATTGGAACGGTTTCTCCATCGCGGGATCGGAGTCGGTTCGATTCCAGCAACCCAGCGCATCAAGCGTGATATTGAATCGAGTCGTCGGAAATAACCCAAGCGAAATCCTTGGCCGCCTTACCGCCAACGGCAAGCTATTCCTGGTGAATCCGAATGGCGTGCTATTTGGCGCCGGCTCCTCCGTCAATGTCGGCAGCCTGGTCGCCTCGACGCTCGATATTCGCAATGAAGATTTTCTCGCCGGTCGCTTCCAGTTCCAAGGCGCGGGCGGTTCTGTTTTAAATCAAGGCGCCATCAACGCCGATGATCGCGGCACAGTAGCGCTACTTGGTGGAAGGGTCAGTAATGAGGGCGTCGTCAGCGCCAAGCTCGGTTCTGCGATCCTCGCCGCTGGCGGAAAAATCACGCTCGACTTCGCGGGCGATGGATTAACCCGCGTCAATGTCAGTGAAGCGGCGCTCAACGCCCAAGTTAAAAATCACAACGCAGTGCTCGTCGATGGCGGCCAAGCAGTGCTTACCGCGCGAGCGGCGGAAGCCTTGTCGCAAACCGTGGTGAATCAATCCGGATTAGTGCGCGCGAACACGCTTGCCGAACGCAATGGACGCATCGTTCTTGATGGCGGCGATAGTGGTGTGACGTTGGTTTCCGGAGTCCAAGATGTCTCAGGTCTTCAAGCCGGCCAAACGGGCGGCGAGATACAGGTCCTCGGCCAGCATGTCGGCGTGGTGGGAAATGCAACGCTCGATGCGAGAGGACACAGCGGCGGCGGTACGATCCTGATCGGCGGAGATTATCAAGGCAAGAACCCTGAGGTTCGAAATGCGTCGGCGACATTCGTTGGCCCCGATGCTGTCATCCGCGTCGATGCGACTACGAATGGAAATGGCGGAAAAGCAATCGTGTGGGGCAACGAAGCAACGCGCGCGCATGGGACGATCACGGCGCGCGGCGGATCGCAGGGCGGCGATGGCGGCTTCATTGAGACCTCTGGCGCATTTCTCGACACGGCAGGCATAAGAATCAACGCCTCGGCGCCGTTCGGCGCCGCCGGTGAATGGCTGCTCGATCCTGCCGACATCGTCATTACCAGTAGCGCCTCCTTTGGCGTCACGCCTGGCCCCAATTTCACTTCCACGAGCTCATCCGCTCTCGTAGGCGTATCCGACATTCAAAACGCATTGAACATCGGCACCAGCGTATCCGTCAGAACCAACGGTACGCTGGACGCCAATGCGGACGAAAGCATTTACGTCACCGCGAACATCGCGAAGACCGCCGGCGGCGACGCCAAGCTGGCGCTTAATGCGCATCACAGCATTATCGTTGACCCGAACATCGTGATTTCTTCTTCGTCCGGAAAACTCGACGTGGACTTCAACGCCGATCTCGATAACTTCGATGGCGGCGCGATTCTTGTACGATCGAATGCGAAGATCCTCAGCAATGGCGGCGACGTGCGTTTTTACGGCGCTAACAATCCGCTGACTGGACGTGCGAGCGGCGTCATCACCCCGCTTACGGAAGGTGCCGTCGCGGGGATAGAAATGGCCACCGGCGTGGTGATCGATACGCGCGTCGGCCAAACGAGCGGCGCTCCGAGCGGGGGCATCCTCTTGCGTGGTCAGGGGATGGAAGAAGTTATTGTCTCCGGTGGGTCCATCTCGACTCCGACGGCTGGCGTAAGGCTCGATCAAGTATCGTTACTGGCCTCGACGGGAACCATCTCCATCGATGGCGTTGGCGGCCGCGGCGGCATCGGCGTTTATGCGAACGACGGCGTCATCTCTAGCGAATCGGGCAAGATCGGCATTTTTGGCCGCGGCCCTGGATTTCCAGGGTCATCCCCAACGCCCATAGGCGTGAATATGGCGTCTTTAACCGTCACGGCCAGTAACGGCGGATCGATCGATATTCGCGGACGCGGAGAGCCCTCCGTGTCCCCGGAATTTGGCGTCATCAATGCAATTGGCGTCGATTCGGATGACGCCGTAATCAGCACGATTGGCTTCCCCGGCTCCATTTTCATTAGCGGAGAATCCGGCGGATCGGATTTCGGCATTCGCTTAAACGGCGGCACGGTGATCGGCGGATCGTCCACGACAGGTCATATCGTTCTTCGCGCGGCAAACGCCGGCGGCGCGGACATGATCAATTTGGCGGGCGTCATTCAAAGCTCAGGCGCCGTCAACATCAGGCCCGGCGGCGTCACTATCGCGGGCACGTTGTCGGAATCGTTTTCAACGCCCATCGATCTATTCAACGCAACGACGAACTTCAGCCTCGACACGAACGAATTGGCGTCTCTTCAAAACGGATTTCAAGCCATCGCCATCGGCAGCATGGCCCACCGCGGAGAGATCATTGTTTGGAACGACGCGAGCACACCCTCTTTCGCAGACAATCTTTCCTTGTTGAACGGCGGCTCCAACAGCAATGGCATTCGCATTGAGGGACCACTCTTGAATCCCGGCAATCTGGTGACGCTTTCAACGGGCGGCGCCGTGAAGCAAACGAGTCCGATTCAAGCAACCCGCCTTCTTTTGCATGGCACACAACCGGAATCCAATTTCCAACTAATGAACAGCGGTAACACGGTAGGAACGCTAGCGACGCTATTCGAACTACCCAAGAGCACCGCCAATCCAAACTTTGGCGACGTCAACTACATCAACAGCACGGGCCTTACCATCGGTCCATTGACCGGACTTTGGTTCGACCTTACAACCAACTTCCCCGTACCCATTTCGGCATCCGGCAGCAGCAGCACGGGCGGCGATCTTTTTGTCCGCACACTGGCTGGCGACCTGACGCTTAAGCACGATGTAAGAACCTTGGCCAGCGACATTACCTTGGTGAGCGCCGGCATTTTTCAGAATCCCGGGGGCTATGTATTGATTCCCGGCGGAAGCGGAACTTGGCGGATCTACGCCAGCACTTTCGTTGGCGAAGTTCGCGGCGGTTTAACTCCCACAAGCCCGCAACCCAATTTCTACAACTGCACATTCGGCGGCTCCTGCAGCGTAACCGTGCCAACGACAGGTAACCATTTCATTTACAGCTTGCAGCCCGTATTAACAATATCGCCAGAGGACGCATCGCGCCTACTCGGCAGCCAGAACCCACTATTCACCTTCAACGTCGCCGGACTGGTCAACGGCGACACCATCGCCGACGCGCTCGCGGGCGGCTTCACCACCACCGCCGTACGTACGTCGCCATCGGGCAGCTACATCATCGACTCCACCTTTACTTCGCCCACCGGCTACACGTTCACCTCATCGTCCGCGACATTAACGGTGCTTCCCATTGCCGAACCGACAACGCCGGGCGTAACCCGTGATGCGCCAATGGATAGCGGCTCCGCCGTTAGCAAGAATTTGATCGCGCCGGGTATGTGCGTATCCACGGGCTCACTAGGAGCGGAAGCGTCCTCGGCAGGCGGATACGACTCGCTGGCGTTGGAGTGGTCGCGCGTCAGATCCAAATCGAGCGTGAGTAGTTGTATTGATTTGGGACAGCGGAATGGGTGTCAGGATTTTTAGGCGTTGAACCTCTTTTGTCCACACTTGCGATCACTAAAAGACCGGGTAATGTCGAAGGCGATATTTGGGAAGTTCCTTGAGAGGCTTAACAAAAAAAGAAAATAACAGCAGCGGATGCGGTCGACAATAAAGGAGAAGGGATATGGACGGGGAAGAGCAAACGCCTGAGCAGCAAGCAAGGGCCGCAATGCTAGCGTTATTTTTCACTATCAATGACACCGAGACGCAGGAAGCATCCCTCGATCCTCTGGTGGCTGAGGCAAGCGCTGTTCAGACAAAGCAAATCGAGATGGAGGAAGACCTTCACCGGTTGGTCAACTCATCGCGTCAAGTAACGAACGATCCTAGAAGAGCGGCTTTTGCTCAGAGACTGATAACTGGCAAGTCGGAAGAGCTCACTCAGTTGACGATAGAGATTCACACGAAGGTTCAAGACATTGTTAAAAAATATGATTCGTTTATGGAACGAATAAGCCGGCCCCTTGAAGAACTTGAACAGCTTCATTCCGCTTTATCTCCTGCAGACGCTAGAAAATTAAAGGCTGACTTGGAAAAGGCGACGGACCAGGCGTTCGTTGCATTGATAAGGTTTTCCGTGCGCTCTAAGGGCTACAGAGAATGGCTTCAGAGCTGCGAAGAAGACCTCGTCATAAAGTCGGAACTCAAAAATTTGTTGGCTTACTTGGGTATAAATGAAAAATCAGATGAGTGTCTCCAAATATATGACAAAGTCACCAAGGTGATTTTTTCGCAGAGCTCAGCGGGATACGAGCTAAGGAGGAACCCCGGGGCAAGCGACGAAGTCCATGAGACGCTCCGCGACGCTATGGATCAAACGATATCAGCAATGTATTCGATTCGTCGCCATCAGTTGGCTAATTTGATCGAAAAAATAGAACGGGAAGACAGTGACGAACTAGCCATTGACTTGGATTCCGCCGTAAAACACATTGAGGCTATGGTGCAATATCGGAAGCATTGGGCCGCAGTTTCAGACACTCCGAAAGTGCATCTCGATGAAATCAATTATCTTGAAACCATTGCCACGAAGTATCAAACAAAAGCCTTAAAAGCCAAGGCGACGGAAACCGCTGAGGTTGTGCAGGATGAAGATATAAAGGAAATGTCGCGTGAGCTCGCGGAGAGCTTCGATAGCGTGCTGGGCGCCATCGGAACGTGTTGTGATGCTTATGAGTTAGGCGACAATCCTCCTGGTGTTCCGCCAGAGGAGCGTTTCGTCATCCAGGAATCGCTTGGCAAAGTATTTTCCGATATCTCTCTGCAATGTCGCATCTTTAAGCATGAATCCGCGGAACCTGCTGCTCAAGCGCTTTTGGACAGGATGATTAACGGTGCCGATGCGCTTGCAAGCCGTACGAAAAACGGTGCGCAGGCGCTCGAGGCTGTTCAAAGACCGGGGCCGCAAACGTATGCGGACATTCTGCGCAAATATGAGTTAACGAGCATCGTCAGCGAGAGAGTCTCCTCGGAATATGACATTGAGGACGACTACACGAAAGCGATGGAATCACCGCGGATAATTGAGGTGGCCTCTAGCGAGGATGAGATTAGCGTCGCGGAGGATCTCGAACCATTGGAAATAAAGAGCGAAGTAAGCGGAAAAACTTCCCTTGAACCTCGCATTGACCATGACCACATTGAGCGGGAGATGGAGGCGCGGAGGACAATCGGGACAACCTCTAGCGAGGATCAGACTCGCGTCGCGGAAAATCTCGAGCCGTTGGAAAGAGAGGGCCTAGCGAGCGGAAACACTTCCCCTGAACCTCGCATGGACAATGACCCAATTGAGAGGGCGATGGAGCCGCCGAAGACAATCGAGGCAACCTCTAGCGAGGATCAGACTCGCGTCGCGGAGAATTTCGAACCGGTGGAAAGAGAGAGCGTAGCGAGCGAAAAAACCTCTCCCACGCCTCACATTGACGATGGTCATGAGTCGACCAAAACGAAGGCGATCGACTCAAGCAGTGACGAAGAGAACGCCATAGTAAATTTCGTTGATGAGATAAATGAGAGCATCAACCGGTTGAGAAAAGAATACAAGAAGAAAAATAAAGCACTACAAACTGCGCTAAAAAAGACAGAACCAATCGTCGCCGCCCCGAAAGCGCTTCATGATCGTGGTAATACGCCTCAGAAACTGTTCAGTCTAGCCGACAAGGCGGCAAAACAGCACAAAGCAATGGCGGATCTCTGTGAACAGATAAGAAGAGAATATAACAAGCTGCTGGGGCGCGGAATAAACGCAGACGAAAGCAGCAGCCAAGCGGCCTCATATGGCAAGGAATGGAGAGCGAATGAAAAAGAGGCCGACGCCTATTCTAAGAGAACCAAGGAGTGGCCAACAAAGAGAGCCCTGGAACTTATCGTTAAGATGCCTGATGAGGATGTATTCAAATGGATTCCAGATAGTGAGATTGACAGAGTAGAAATGATAGAGTTGAAGGAAAGGCCGAAAATATTTAAAAACGGCCGGCCGCATCTGGATGAAAACAACAGGCAATATTGCGACCACATCGTCGAATTCCTGGTCACCCTGAAAAATGGACGCCAATTTGGCCAACATACACACTTCGAATTGGTCATTGATGAAAAGATTCCGGCAGAGACATTAATGACTAAGCATTCAGACGCGTTCGTCAAAGCAAAATTCAAAACCAAAGAGCAGTTACGGTTCGGCAAGACCTATGTGGTTGACGAAGGCAAAAAGGGAAGAGAAGTTGTCATTTTTCATGGCGCCACGACTTTTGAATCATCAAAACGTCTGCGCAACCTAGCGAATTCGCCCCAACACAAGCAGACGCAAGTCTCCAGTATTGATGGGAAAGGCGTTGGAGGCCCGCGCCGTTAGGACGGATCGCAACGAGACCGTTTGATTTATACCAACTCCACTTAGGCTAACGTGAGTTCTGGATAAGGAGAGGGGCTCATCGGCGACAAAGTAGCGACTGCGAAAACTTGCCTAGCAAGAAGGCCGCATCGCAGCAGGAACCTCTATACGCTAATACTCTTAGATGAACTAGTCATTACTTAACCTGACCTCAGTGATGAGTCCGGTTATCTCCTCGCGCTTACCCTTAATGCCGAGCTCTTCTTAGCGACGCTGAAAAAGTGCACGGTTAATTTGGAAATGGAATCACGCGGTCCTTCTGAGTAATAGCGAAGAATCAGCTTGTCGATTTTCCGATTCTTACCGTTTGCCCAGATCCATTCTTAACTTCCCTCACGCCCGTTTAAAGACGGCCGTTATCGCGGCGTCCTTCCACAACAAACTTTTTCTAACCATCGCCCCCACCGATCGATCAAAAAATCCATACCAATAATTCTTCAGCCGAGTCTCGATAACCACATTCATCAAACGGCTGATCGCAATGACGATTAACAACGCAGCGCCATAAATAATCCACTTGTTCGATTCATTCCCAAACCGGGACATCGTCATGTAACCAAAGTGCGCATGGAGCAGATATATCGGATAGGCGAGTCCGCCGAGGACGAGTGAGAAAGGGAGCTTCAACCGCGACACCGAGCGATGGTTCAGCGCAAGAAATAGAAGATAAAAACCCAAGATCGCGACACCAATCGCCACCTCTGAATATTCAGTTCCTTTCCTGGCCTCGATGCTCGCAACGCTGGATAAGGTGAACGACAAACTCACGACGAATGCCGACAACAGCGCGACAGTATTGAGAGGGCTGAAACCTTTATCCCGAATCGTCGCCAAAACAGCGCCCCCCACGAAAAAGGCGTAGTACGTTCCTAAAAAGGGAATCGTCGAAAGACTCGGGCTGATCAACCATACGGCCAGCAACAGAATCGCCCAGTACGAAAAAATCTTATCCAACTTGTGCGACAAACCAAAATAAAGAAAAACGAACACCAACAGATAGAATCTTATTTCGAACATCAGCGTCCAATAAACGCCATCGACGACTGGCTGTCCAAACAGCGGCGCGACCATCGTCAGGTTAGCGATAAATTGCGGAAGAGAAACGCTCATTCTTTCTCCGCCCCAAAAGATCGCAATGATTGATGTGAAACAAACAGCGAACCAGAACGCCGGGTATAGCCGAACCAATCGGCCGACCGCAAACCGATCGGGCGCTTTACCCGCCGCCGACGCGTAAATAACGTAGCCGCTAATAAGAAAAAATAATTCGACGCCGAGGTATCCGTACTTCGCGATTGGAGCGAAGTCGCTGTACTCATGGAGCGAAGAAATTTTTCCGTTCGTTATGCCGTTGAAGAGATAGTGATACGCAACCACGCTCAACGCGGCTGCGAATCGCACGTAGTCCAGTAACTGAATGCGCTTTTCCATTACGTCAATCCTGTGTGGTGAGTCCCTCGGGATTCTCTCATTCTTTTGCGTCGAATGATTCCAACCCCGTGTGTGAACCACACGCTATCGCATCCAATGATCACCTACCGAATGTAGGAGCGAGCTTGCTCGCGAATAACCGTTGATCGCGAGCAAGCTCGCTCCTACAACCCGATCCGTTACTTAAACATACGACTGAACTCTCATCGTTACCGCCAAACTCGTAGCGCTGGATTAGCGCCGCCATGCTCGCGCCCGCCGCGGCTAATTGCCCCCTCTCGCCCCTCGCCGCCCCGTTCCGCAAAAAATAAGGCCTTTAATACCAATGACCTATACATAACCTATCCAAAGACCTAATCCATTAGTCCAATAGACGCTCCTGGTCGCCAACCGTAAAGTTCGCGCCATGGAGTTGCGCGACGATTGATCGCAGTTTGGTTTCAACGCGTACGACTTCAACCTCTTCGCAGCAACTGTTTCTTGGCCACCAATAAGGAGAAAACCATGATCGTTAAAAGTCTCAATGACGTTATTTCAACCGAGTTCGATGTCGATTGGGGAAACGGCAAGAGCCGCCGCTTTCTGACGCTACGCGATGGAATGGGCTACTCGTTGACGGAGACCATCGTCAATGCCGGTTCCGATTCATTACTCGAATACAAGAACCATCTTGAAGCCTGCTACTGCATAGAAGGCGAAGGCGAAGTTCGAGACACGACGACCGGCGCGGTGCATCAAATAACGCCCGGCACGATGTACGCGCTCGACAAGCACGAGAAGCATCACCTCGTCGCCAAGTCGGACATGAAGCTGGTGTGCGTCTTCAATCCGCCGCTCAAGGGCACCGAACGTCACAACCTTAAAGACGCTGAAAGCTCCACCTACTAACTAATGAAAGCGCATAGGCTCTGCGCGCCAGGGCCTCGCGAAACAATCATGCATACACCAGTCATCGTGAACGGAACATCGATATTGGCCGAAACGCCGGCAAGCCGTGAGCCCCACGCTATCGAGTGTTTCGCGGACTCCTACGCCGGCAGCGCGCTCTCTTCACGAGAGTTACTAAAGCACACCCGCTTATCCGCCATCGTTCACGACACTGTCGCCGCATGCGTGGACAAGAACGGCCGGCTGTTCTCGCTGGCGAAAAACGTCGGTGTTGTATCGGCGTCGTTATATGGATGCGTGGCGATTACGGACCGTACGCGGTCATCTTATAAAGAGGGCGGCGCATCGAGCGTGGACCCCGTGCAGTTTTCGAAAGCGACTCACAGCTTCCCGATCAGCATGGTGTCCATGAACTATGGCTGGCAGGGACCGACCGCCGCAATCGTTGGTAGACGCAATGCTTGGATCGACGCGATTGGATTCGCCGCAAGCGCCATTCGTCACCGCTTGGCCGATGCCCTTGTCGTCGTCGCTTACGAAGAAATCGACAACTGTGTTTCCGCGCATTTGACCCGTTCCGGCTATTTCAATGGAGCGAACGATTCTGGTCCTAAAGCGCGAGCGTCGGAAGGTTGCGCCGCTGTGGTTATTACGTCGTCGGCATTGGCGAAGCGCGCCGCCGTCGAGCAGCTTTGCTTTCCCCAACTATGGCGAACAGGCAATACGCGCCACGTACCGGTTGAGAACGATCTCGTCAATCTGCGCGCCGCGCATAAGAGCGTGGACATCGCGCTGGACGCCAGCCCATTGATGAAACGACGCATTGCCAGATCGCGCGCATTGGATGCCTCGGATTACCGAGTGTCCAAACAAGACTATCTCGGCGCCACATCGGCCGCATTGACTGTTGATTGGCTGCAATCGGAGACGCAAGGCTC
>DATLHW010000562.1:0-5610 GCA_035539675.1 Burkholderiales bacterium
GCTCACTGACCACGGCTTCGCCCAAGCACTGGCAAGAGTGGCTGACATGGGCCACGACACAATCTCAGACGACAGGCGAGTGGTGGGATGTCGGACAAAGCGATGTGGAGTCGCTGATCTCCACGCATCAATTCTCAGCGAGACGCGCGTTGAGCGAAGACGCCATCGAAGTCACTCTGCAGCAGAGTGATCGCAAACGCGTATTGTCGCTACCCTTGCCGGACGAGGAACCCTCCCTCCGGCTTCTGCGCGGCGAGTTCCTCATGAAAGCCAATCCATCGGCGCACCAAGTGCATGGCGATAAGTTCTCTCTTAAACAACCACCGCTCATCACATCGAATGGCCGCTATGTCGCAGCCGCATTGTTGAGCTTCGGCGCACACGTATTTTCAATTCCCGAATCGCCGGACAAGCGCTCAAAGCATCACCGCCATTGCAAATGGTCCGTACATGGCAGCTTCCTCGCCGGCGCAATGAGTGGAAAGAAATTTGGCGGATTGGTTGGAACCGACTCGCATCTTTTCTTTTGGCAATTGGACGGCTTTAACGCCATTCCTCGACCACCACCAGAACGTTTTTCGGCGCCACCCGGATTGGCGCACTGGCTTCCCTGTTTTTTGATCAAGGCTGACGACGCCCATCGGGTGTATGTATTGGACACATTAGGCAATCTTGTTTTCTGGGTGAATCGAAAGGCCGGCGCCGACATGCAGCAGTGGCCTGGCTCGACATATACACTTGCGCAGCAAGTAATAGGCGTCGCGCAGGTGGACCAGAATTTCATCGTTTACGCGCGCGCGGAAAATACGCAGCTTTGGGTCGAAATGATCAACGCTCGCGGCGTATCGGAACACACTTATATGATCCCGTTACGTAGCGCACCGATTCGCGCTTATTTCTCTGGCGGCTCACGCTGGCTTTCGAAGCGAGGCAATTGGGCAGTAGAAACGACGACCGACGAGGATTCCAATAAAGGCGTGCAACGCTGGCGGCTGTATGAAGGCGTGGGAAACATCGGTGACTTCATCTCGCGGGAAGTCGAATTGCCTATGAATTGGGAGGTATATGGCCTTATCCGGGATTCCGCCGCATCCGAGCCAAAACCGGCTTTGTTGGCGTTAAAAGCAGACCGCAAATCGCTGATCCTCGTATCCGCCTCTGGCGTGGAGCCGCTATATGCTACGGCTGACCGCATCTCCGCAATGAGCGTAAGCGCAGGCAGCAACCTGATAGCCATGGTGACGGAGGACAGACGACTGACTGTCTTTTCTCCGATGCATCGGACAATGATGCTGTCAGTCGCGAGTAGCGAGGAATGAGCATTAGTCCGGGCTACTGCATTGCATCCCGTCAAACTCGACCAAACACGCAAGTTGTGACCGTGCAAAGTATAAAAAGTATCTCGAGTAACAAACGGAGGGAAACGTCATGACGCAACCAGCAGAAGACTCATTACGGAAAGACCTTAAAGCCGACTTTGAAAACCGATTGCGAGCGATTGGCGAACTTCCGTGGAAGCCTCCCTCGCCGATACGGATAGATCAACAATTCGAGGCGTTCTGGAAAGAACACGAAGAAAAAAGAGACTGGGACGATCACATTGAAAAATATTTCGACAAAGCCAACGCGGAACAACAACGCATTCTGTCATTAAGAAATGAATTCTCCGAGAAACATCGCGACATCGGAGATGTTTCCTTGGAAATCCTTCACGCAAGTTCAAATTGATCGCCAGTTCGAAAAGCTTTGGCAAGAACACAAAGAAACGGAAGATTGGAGCGACCTGCTTGAAGCTTATTTTAATAAGCTCACAGCGGAGCATCTGCATATGCTTCCACTACGAGAGGAGTTCTCCAACAGATATCGGCAGATCGGAGGACGGCCGGGAGAGGACCTGAACCAGCAAGCCATAGACGAACGTTTCGAATTGTTCTGGTGGAAATATCAGGAAACCCGAGATTGGGATGAACGTTTCGATGAGCATTTCGACGCCATCCAAATTCACAGGCGATGGTACGCGAAAATCAAAAAAGAGTTCTCCGATTGGCATCACGAACACAAAGGGCCGTCAGGCGAAGCGCTGTCGCAAGAGGAGATCGATAAACGGTTTCATCGTTTTTTCAAGTCCTATCAAGATTCGCCGGATATTCGCATCGACATGAGAAATCATTTCGCCGCTGTTACGCGGCGACGGGCGGAGAAGGCGGCCATTCCGGCTGCGGATGCAAGCAACGATAGACCGCAACCTGAATTTGATGACGCCAATGAACCTACCTCGATCGATATCGACTCGCTGCTGGAGAAGGTGGAAGCGTATGCGAAACATTTGCAGTTGCTAAAAAATAATAACAAACATCCCGCCGAGTTCTTCTTTCAACTCCCGATGAGTAGCGAACTTTACATTCCCCACATGATCGTCGCGGAAAATCTGCGTGCGAAAGAAATTGCGGACTTCATGGAAGATGACGCATTCCAGTTGGATATGTGTTACTTCGACTCCGCCGAAGATTTCTCCTGGACTTTGATTCAGCCGCCCGGAGACGGAAATTTCAATGGTGTCGTTAATTTCGGAGGCCACGCCATTTATGGAGACGTCAACACAAACGGTAGTAAAACCTCGTTGGTGGGGTTCGATCCGACTTCCCTAAAACATGCTGAGCCTGGCCTTGTGAGATTGGACGAGCTATTGGGAGATGTTCCGGAAGCTGTCCACAATCTATCGCTCACGGCGCTCAATATGCAAAAAGCGGTTGCGGGTTGCCCGTTTTACAGCCTCAACATTGGCTTGGATGTGGGCGCCGCCGGCCCACGTAAGGCGGTCGACGCACTGCACGAAAAGCAACAAAGCGTCGAGGCAGGGCCTTGCATTTTGTATAACGACTCTTTCGGATACTTCATCGATCCATCCGTTTACGCGCTCGCCCAGTCGACGACGCAAACGGTAAACGTTGTCAATAGCCCGAAGCATGCGCATCGCAATCTGGCTGAAGCGCCGCATAACAAGACGGGAGAGACGCTTTATACCCACAACGCGCATCATAGGATTACTCAACTAGTGGGCGATCTCGATGCGCTTGAATTCACTATGGCGGAGTTCAGCGGCGCGCCTGAGGATAAACGGCTCAAATGTTTGGGCCGGCTGATTCATCGCTTGAAAGAATTACAACGCGTCCATGGATCGCAAGAGGCGGGGCGGATATTCGCCGGCCACCTGAGCAAAATTCGTATCGGTCTTCAGCCCGATTGGGATAGATATCTCACCGCGGCGCCCGCATTGATTCCCGGTTGGGACGTTTCGGCAGGGCCGGGCCAATTGCGGATAATAAATAATCATCTGAAACTGCCCGATGGAAATCAACGAAAGGCATTGATGCTGGACGTCATAAACGCAATTCCCCAATGGCGTTCTCCCGGATTGCGACTCAGTTCTCTCAAGCTTGCGGACGAATTTATCAAGGCTCCCGTCAATACGCCCTTCGCCAGCGACGTCATGAAAGAGTTTCCCCATTTGATTGATAAATGCCTTACGCTTCTCGGACAGGATGAGGCAATGACGGAAAAATGGGCGCAAAAAGAACTGGCCGCTATCCTGAAGCTCAACACACATCTCGTATCGTCCCTCGCCGCCGATGGCCGTCATCTGGATTGGTTGAATCAGTTGACGCAAAAGATGGAGCAGTTGAATTCACCGTCGTTACGACGAGAGCTGGGTAGACATATCGTTGAACAGACAACCAAGGATTGCGAGAAAAACTCCTATACCGTCGAACATGCGAAGATTTTATTGTTGTCCGTCGCTCATGTAATGGATTCTTGGAACAGCAGTCAGGATGAGGATAAAAATGACAAAGAGCTGACGCGCCGATTTGACGCTTTATTCGGCTTTCAAGAAAAACTGCCTGATGATTGGGTTGATGGACAAAGTGAGTGGAGTCCGGCTGCGGAGTTTGGCGCAATGATCGAGATGGCGGTTAATTACAGCGCACAAGAAATAAAAAGCAATATGGCGAGCGACGGTAACTGGCTCCGCGTTTCATCGCTAACGGAAACATTGGAAAACGAAAATCCGGACAACTGGCTTTCCATTAATGATATCGAACCTATAGCTGAAGAAAATCGTTCGGCGACCGTCTTAAAACAAAGAGAGAGGATTGGAATTGATTGGGACGTTTATTTTTCAAGACCCGCCCCAAAGCACGCCCAACAAGTCGTTGCATCGGGCAGTGTTTCGTCACAAGCCGGTGAAAGCGCCGGCGCTGCTTCGTCCCATCGCCCAACCGAGACCCCACAACAAACGCATGAGCGCTTAAAACGCGCTTTGCCGGCTGATCAAATCGGACGCCTTGCATCCCTGTGCCCAAATGGTTATCGGCTGATCGAGGAGCCTTTCGCAGAAACCATTCAGGGTTATAAATTGGATTTGAAGGATGCTCCTGCAAACGTCGACCATACATGGCCGGCTCTTATCAAGCTGGATATCTCCAAACAGCAGCCGCACATATTGGTTCTGCAAAGCAATGCGCTTGACGATGCAGACAAAGCTACTGTTCAGAACGCAAGTCCTGAAACGCGGATCGCCGTGAAATTTCGACGGTCCGGGCCAGTGCATAGCACGGCAGACCAAAGCAAACCGGGGGGACACAAACGAAAGAGAAGCGGCCCGTAAGAGGAAACGAATAGACTTCGTTCGAAACGGCGCGAACAGGCGAATTGCCGCATACCCGCACATCCAACGTGACTGACCACTAGCGTGAAAGCCCCCCCACATTGATTAGTAACGTTCGCCACCCACATCTTGCCGGCCAACAATTAATCGCCGGACTGTGGTTTCCGTCCAACTCGCGCTCCGAGCAAGAGACCAGGAAGCAAATTCTTCGTCTTTGGCAATCGGGTACATCGCTGTATCGCTTTTCTCACGGCGATCTGCTCCGGCTCCCTAAAGCTCGCTTGTCGGACTGCGATACATTGCCCGGATGGCCTCTGCGCCCAATCGGCGAATCATTGGCGAGCGCTTCCTTCACCAAGAACGAGCAGGCCGCTCTTCCTGACGCCGACGTATGGCTGGTTGTTGGCGCACAGGTGGCTCCGCTCTATTTCAAAAACGCGCAACAGATAGACCCGGCCGCTTGGATTGAGCTTGATGGCTATGCGCTATACGACACCGATGACTACTCTGCCTCCATTGAGCCGACGCCATTGACGACAATTCACAAACGAGACATAAGAGAGGTCCTCGGCGACGCCGTACCGCCGCCGAGTACTGAGCGTTCGGCTTTTCTTGAACGATTGAAGGCGCAACAAACGACGTCTTCCTCAACAACGCCGTCGAAATATATCGGCGGCGTCATCGGCGCGCTCGCCGCCATTCTGGCGCCGTTATTTCAATCCCTCGACACGGCGCCCAACCGGCCGATTCCTCAGAAGGACGCCGGACACATTCCTGCTCGACGCCAAATGGACATCCGCCCGCAACGATGGCGAGAATGGCTTTCCCGAGTCGCGGTTATAACGCGAGTATCGCGTTTGCTGGGATGGCGAAATGCCGCCTATCTACGCCGAATGTTCAAGCTCTTCGACGACGGCGATATCCGCGAAGCGCTGCGTCACGCC
>DATLHW010000563.1:0-13036 GCA_035539675.1 Burkholderiales bacterium
CTACCTAGGGGGGAGTACAATAGAAATTCAGTCACGCGCTGGCGCGCGCGTATCTCTTGAAGGAACATTCAGTGAACAATTTAGCGAAAAATGTGGGTATTTGGCTGGTTATCGCACTTGTGTTGATGACCGTCTTCCAGCAATTTTCCAATCGGCAGGCTTCGGCTAGCACTGTTAGCTACTCCCAGTTCATGGACGAAGCGAGGCAGGGGCAGGTAAAGACGGCCTATATCGAAGGCCGCACGATCCGCTGGGCAAATACGGAAGGTAAGAAATTCACTACTTTCAGTCCCGGGAATGACTTATGGATGGTGTCCGATCTATTGAAAAATGGCGTCAACGTCGAAGCGAAGCCTGAAGAAGAGCCTTCGATGTTGATGAACATATTCATTTCGTGGTTCCCGATGCTGCTCTTGATCGGCGTGTGGATATTCTTCATGCGTCAGATGCAAGGGGGCGGTCGAGGCGGCGCATTCTCGTTCGGCAAAAGTCGAGCCCGGATGCTGGACGAAAATTCCAATACCGTGACGTTCGCCGATGTGGCGGGCGTAGACGAAGCCAAGGAAGAAGTGGGTGAGTTGGTTGAATTTCTCCGCGATCCTTCCAAGTTTCAAAAATTGGGCGGCCGTATCCCACGTGGCGTACTGATGGTCGGCAACCCGGGTACTGGTAAAACATTGCTTGCGCGAGCCATCGCTGGGGAAGCGAAAGTTCCATTCTTCAGCATTTCCGGCTCCGATTTTGTCGAGATGTTCGTGGGTGTGGGCGCTGCCCGTGTTCGTGACATGTTCGACCAGGCGAAAAAGAATGCGCCTTGCATCGTTTTCATCGATGAAATCGATGCGGTTGGTCGCCAGCGTGGCGCTGGTTTGGGCGGCGGCAACGACGAACGCGAGCAGACTTTGAATCAGTTGCTGGTGGAAATGGACGGCTTCGAAGGTACGGCGGGTGTGATTGTGATCGCCGCCACGAACCGACCCGATGTGCTCGATCCTGCGCTACTGCGTCCTGGTCGTTTTGACCGTCAGGTTGTCGTGCCCCTGCCGGATATTCGTGGGCGTGAGCAAATATTAATGGTTCATATGCGCAAAGTGCCGATTGCGCCGGATGTGAAAGCAGACATCATTGCGCGCGGTACGCCGGGTTTTTCTGGCGCCGACTTGGCCAACTTGGTGAATGAAGCCGCATTATTCGCTGCTCGCGGTAACAAGCGACTTGTGGATATGGATGACTTCGAGCGGGCGAAGGACAAGATTATTATGGGCGCCGAACGGCGATCCATGGTTATGTCGGAAGAAGAGCGGCGTAACACGGCTTACCACGAGTCTGGTCATGCCCTGGTCGCAAAGATGTTGCCGAAGACGGACCCAGTCCATAAAGTCACCATCATTCCTCGTGGCAGAGCTCTTGGCGTGACAATGCAACTACCGGAGCAGGATCGGTATGCTTATGATCGGCAATATTTATTGAATCGTATCGCCGTTTTGTTTGGCGGACGTATTGCTGAGGAAGTCTTCATGCACCAGATGACTACTGGCGCCTCCAACGACTTTGAGCGAGCCACGCAAATGGCGCGCGATATGGTTACGCGTTACGGCATGTCGGATGCGTTAGGGCCTATGGTGTACGGCGACAATGAAGGTGAGGTATTCCTTGGCCGTTCGATTACGACGCACAAGAACTTGTCAGAGGGAACTTTGCATAAGGTCGACGCGGAAATTAAACGTATTATCGATGAGCAGTACAGCCTTGCCCGCAAGTTGATCGAGGACAATAGCGACAAGGTCGAGGCGATGACCAAAGCGCTACTGGAGTGGGAAACCATTGACGCCGATCAGATCAACGACATCATGGCTGGTTTGCCGCCTCGTCCGCCGAAGCCTAGCCAATCGGTTGCGTCGGGTAAGCCCGGCAACCCGTCAGGTCCGGCTCCTGCGCCTACGACTACGCCAGCTCAGGAATCTTAATTAAGATCGAGCGGCTTCAATAAATCGCAGTAACTTGAGGGCCGGGGTCATCCTGGCCCTCAATTTTTTTGACTATCGATCTTTCGTTTTATGACTCTTCGAGCGGGCAAGTTTTATTTTCCCTTTGATCGTCCGCTAATTATGGGCATCGTCAATGTCACACCCGATTCCTTTTCGGATGGAGGTAGGTTTTTTACTTCCGAATCGGCTGTCGAGCATGCGCTTAAGCTCATGGAAGAGGGGGCAGATATCCTTGACGTGGGTGGGGAATCTACCCGACCGGGAGCCGAGGAAATCTCTGTGGAAGAGGAACTGCGTCGCGTGTTGCCGGTGGTGGAAGCCCTGGCGGTCCGAGGTTTGCCCGTATCCATCGACACTCAGAAACCCTTGGTCATCAAGGAAGCCCTGGCTGCCGAAGCTTGCATGATTAACGATGTGAATGCTTTGCAAGCAGAGGGGGCCATGGAGTTGGCGGCTGCCTCTGAAGCGGCAATTTGCTTTGTGCATCGGCAAGGAACCGCTAAGACGATGCAGTCGGCGCCTTATTACGATGATGTGGTCGCGGAAGTTAAAGCGTTTCTGCTGGCGCGCGTGGAAGCGGCATTGCTTGCGGGGATCGATCGCTCTCGCTTCATTCTTGATCCAGGATTTGGCTTCGGTAAAACTCAGGCGCATAACATAAGGTTGATTAGCGCGTTGCCGGCGCTCGCTGCGATGGGTTATCCCATTCTGGCGGGGCTATCGCGCAAGCGAATGCTTGGCGAAATCACCGGCCGTGCTCCAGATGAACGCCTCGCGGCAAGCGTGGCCGCGGCTATAATTGCGGTGCAAAAGGGCGCTGCGATCGTTAGGGTGCATGATGTGGCCGCTACAAGAGACGCGTTGGCTGTGATCGGCGCACTAAAGGAGAAAATATGAGCAGAAAATATTTCGGCACGGATGGCGTGCGGGGGCGTGTGGGTGAGTTGCCTATTACTCCTGAATTGATCATGAAACTGGGTTATGCAGCTGGCAAGGTGCTCGTTGCGCACAAACATAATCCTCAGGAAATAGAGCGGCCGACGGTAATTATCGGCAAGGACACTCGAATCTCTGGCTACATGCTCGAATCGGCTCTGGAGGCTGGCCTTTGCGCCGCTGGAGTTGATGTTGTCTTGGTCGGACCTATGCCAACACCGGCGGTGGCGTATCTGACTCGCGCATTGCGTCTTTCTGCTGGCGTGATGATTTCGGCCTCCCACAATCCATTCGAGGATAACGGCATCAAGTTCTTTTCGGGAAGCGGCGCCAAGCTTCCCGACAATATCGAGTTGGAGATTGAGGCGGAGTTAGAAAAGCCCATGAGTACAAAGGGCTCCGCACAGCTTGGCAGGGTGCGGCGCATCAACGACGCCGATGGCCGATATATTGAGTTTTGCAAAAGTACCTTCCCTACAGATTTAGACCTGCGTGGTTTACGGCTAGTAGTCGATTGCGCAAATGGCGCCTGTTATAACGTAGCCCCTCACGTATTTCATGAACTTGGCGCTGAGGTCATCAGCATCGCCAATCAGCCAGATGGCTTCAATATTAATCACGAATGCGGCGCCACGAAGCCAAAGGCGTTGCAGGCGGCGGTTAAGCAGCATAGAGCCGATGTAGGCATTGCATTGGATGGCGACGGCGATCGGCTTGTAATGGCGGATGGCGACGGAACGCTCTACGACGGCGATCAGTTGCTCTACGTGGTCGCCAAGCATCGTCACGAATCTGGGCATTTCAAGGGCGGCGTTGCTGGCACCTTGATGACAAATTTCGGGCTGGAGCTGGCGTTCAAGCGATTAAATATTCCCTTCGACCGAGCGAAAGTCGGCGACCGTTACGTGCTGGAAATGCTTTTGGAGCGGGGCTGGCAATGGGGCGGCGAAAACTCCGGCCATATTGTCTGCCTGGATAAGCACACTACTGGCGATGGCATCATTTCAGCATTGCAGGTTCTAACAGCGTTGCGCACTTGCGACACTACCCTGCAGGAGTACACCACTGAACTTACTCTGATGCCGCAGATTCTAATTAATGTCCGGATCGCGAACGGATTTGATTACAAAGCGTCCCCCGAAATTCGTCAGGCTGTCCTCGATGCTGAAACGGAGTTGGGCGACAGTGGGCGCGTGTTGCTGCGACCGTCTGGCACAGAACCGCTCATTCGAGTAATGGTTGAGGGCAAAGCGCGCGAGCAGGTGGAAATGCTGGCCAGACGCATTGCGAACAAAGTGGAATCGGCGGCGAAGGCGGCTTAAAACGCCATCTGAAAAGTAACCGCGCGGGCGGCGTTTCGGCTCCCTGAGCTCCGCCCGCTTGTATAAGTCGTGTCTGGCGTCATATATCTGAACCTAGCTTGCACTCAACTTCCGAAGTCCTAGGTAAAAGTCTTTTCCCTGTAACACAAGTCCTCTCGTGTCATATTCTCGTAACATCCTCTCGTTACGATGCGCTCAGTTCAAGGTGTTACTTAATGAGGAGATGAAGTTTATGAAGCTTAAATCCCTGTTCCGGCAGTCCCTTAATATCACCGCATTGATTGCGGCGGCGACTGTTTCTACTGGTGTGCTTGCCCAGTCCGGCCCGATCGTCAAGATTGATGGTTCTAGTACAGTGTTTCCTGTTACCGAAGCGGTAGCTGAGGATTTTCAGAAAGGCAAGAAGGGCGCTGTTAGAGTTACTGTCGGAATCTCAGGCACCGGCGGCGGCTTTAAAAAATTCTGTCGTGGCGAAACGGATATTGCTAATGCTTCCCGTCCCATCCTCAAGAAGGAAATGGAAGACTGTGCGGCGGCAGGTATCCAGTATGTCGAGCTGCCTATTGCTTACGACGCACTTACGGTAGTGGTGAATCCACAGAATACGTGGGCGAAAAAGCTAACCGTGGCTCAATTGAAAGCCATGTGGGAACCGGGCGCGCAAGGGAAAATAACGAATTGGAAACAGGTGGACCCTTCTTTCCCGGACGTTCCTCTGAAGTTATATGGGCCAGGATCGGACTCTGGCACCTTTGATTACTTTACAGAAGCGGTGAACGGTAAGTCGAAGGCGAGCCGTGGCGATTACACCGCCAGCGAGGATGATAATGTTCTCGTGCAGGGCGTATCTCGTGATAAAGGTGGTTTAGGCTACTTTGGGTTTGCATACTATCTTGAGAATCAGAAGAAGCTCACCGGTGTTGCGGTTGACGGCGGCAAAGGGCCAGTTCTCCCATCGCTCCAGACGGTTGAGAATGGTAGTTATGCGCCTCTGGCCCGGCCTATTTTTATATATGTCAGTTCGAAGTCGATGGTGAAGCCCGAGGTCAAGGAATTTGTCGAGTTTTACCTCAAGAACGCGGCAACGCTTGTCACGGAAGTGAAATATGTCCCGTTGCCTGCATCTGCCTACAAGCTTGCATTGGAGCACTTCACCCAGAAGAAGCTTGGGACGGTGTTTGCTGGTCAAGCAGAGGTTGGTTTGAAAATCGAAGAGCTGCTGAAGCGCGAAGCGAAGTTGTAAACGCGCTTTCGGGATAAAAGGTAGTCCGTTTGACGGGTGGAGAGGTTTTATTTCTCCACCCGATTCCGTCTTTGTAATCCCAATTGTCAGCAAACTCTCATACAATAGGCGCCTTTCCTATTTACACATATGAATATCGTGGCTGCGTCAGAATCGACGAATTCAAGCGCTGAGTTGGCGCGCGCCAAGGGGTTGGCATATAGGAAATCCCGTCAAATGAAAGAGCGGTTGATTGAGTTCATACTCTTTTTGACTGCGTTCTCCTCGGTTATCACCACGGTTGGCATCGTCGTAATCCTTGTTACTGAGTCCTACAAGTTTTTTCAGCATGTGCCGATTATGGACTTCCTGACGGATACCCAATGGACGCCGTTATTTGATGATGCTCATTTCGGCATCATGGTGTTGCTTTCGGGAACGCTGGTTAGTTCTGGGGTGGCGTTGCTGGTCGCGATTCCGTTAGGGACGATCATTGCGTTGTACCTGAGCGAGTTCGCATCATTCAAGGTGCGGGAAATCGCCAAACCTATACTGGAATTACTGAGCGGCGTGCCGACCATTGTGTATGGCTATTTCGCTTTGCTCTTTATTACGCCGCTTTTGCAAACGATTTTTCCCGAATTGCCTGGGTTCAACTTGTTATCCGCTGGTTTGGTGATGGGAATTATGATCATTCCCTATGTGAGCTCGGTCAGTGAGGATGCGATGCGGGCGGTTCCCATGGGGCTACGGGAAGGCTCCTACGCCATGGGCGCCACGCGTTTTCAGACGGCGGTTCGGGTTGTCACTCCGGCAGCGGTTTCTGGAATTGCAGCCGCCTATATTTTGGGCATTTCGAGGGCTGTTGGGGAAACCATGATTCTGGCGGTCGCTGCGGGAATGCAGCCAAATCTCACCTGGAATCCGGCCGAGCCGGCGGCGACGATTACATCCTATATCGTGCAAGTCGCGCTGGGCGATCTTCCTCATGGCAGCGTTGGCTATCAAACAATTTTCGCAGCTGGTTTGACTTTATTTTTAGTCACCTTGGTATTCAATATCATCGGTTTCTGGATGCGTAAGAAATTTCGGCAGGCGTATTAAGTGGATACTCAAGCTAGGAAAATTCAGGAAATTCGCGCGCTGATCGTGAAGCACAAGCGCTGGGACTTAATGTTCGTCGCTTTGGGTATTTTTTCTTTGTCGATCGGCGTGGTTACCCTGGTCACGCTTTTTGCGCAAATGGCGATCGATGGAATTCCCCGGCTCTCTTGGGATTTTTTCACGTCTTTCCCTTCTCGTCGCCCAGGCAATGCCGGTATTTTGTCTGCCTGGGTCGGATCGTTGCTGGTTATGCTTGTCACCGCATTGGCTGCTATCCCCATCGGCATAGGCGCGGGCATTTATCTGGAAGAATATGCGCCCAAGAATTGGATGACGGGGCTGATCGAAATCAACATCAGCAACTTGGCTGGCGTGCCCTCAATCGTCTATGGCTTGCTTGCTTTGGGTGTGTTTGTTTATGGTTTTGGCTTTGGGCAAAGCATTCTTTCGGCGGGGCTTACGCTTGCCTTGTTGATCCTGCCCATCGTCATCATGGCGACTCGCGAGGCCATAAGGTCTATTCCTGTCGGTATACGGGAGGGCGCCTACGGGGTGGGCGCCACGAAGTGGCAAGTTACGGCGGATCACACTGTTCCGTACGCCATGCCGGGGATTCTTACTGGCGTGATTATCGGATTGGCTCGCGCTATCGGTGAGACGGCGCCTATTATTACGATTGGCGCTTTAACCTTTATCGCGTTCCTGCCGCCGTCGCCTGTGCAAGCCGAGTTTCCGTTCGTGTCATTTGAGTGGTTGATGGCGCCGTTTACGGTGATGCCTATTCAAATGTTCAACTGGACCTCGCGTCCGGAAGAGGCGTTTCAAATCAATGCCGCCGCTGCTGGGCTTGTGTTGGTTGTGATGTCATTGTCGATGAATGGTCTTGCCATCTATCTGCGCTATCGATTGCGCAAAAGCATTAAGTGGTAAAGGACGCCTTTATAAATCTGAATCGCTCCTCAAGTTTGAGTCGCGTTCAATAACAAATTGGTTAGAGTCTTTCTATGTCAGTCGCCTCTGCATCCGCACCTGTTGCGCCTCCTATTAAGTCGGAAGCGAAAAATTTAAATTTCTACTATGGCGCGTTCAAAGCGCTGAAGAGCATTGATCTTCCGATCTATGAAAAAAAGGTGACTGCCCTTATCGGACCCTCGGGTTGTGGGAAGTCCACTTTTTTGCGTTGCTTCAACAGAATGCATGATTTATATCCGGGCAACCGTTACGAAGGTGAAATCAAACTCTTTCCGGACAGCACGAATATACTCGCGCCCGGCGTCGATCCCATCGAAGTGCGCATGCGCATCAGCATGGTTTTCCAAAAGCCAAACCCATTTCCAAAATCCATATACGAAAACGTCGCCTATGGATTGCGGGTGCGTGGAGAGCGTAGTCGCTCGGTATTGGATGACAAGGTGGAGGAGGCGTTGCGAGGCGCGGCGTTATGGGACGAGGTTAAGCATCGATTGAAGGACCTCGGCGCTAATCTTTCCGGCGGTCAGCAACAACGTCTTTGCATAGCGCGGGCGCTGGCGACGGATCCTGAAATTCTGCTGTTTGATGAACCCACATCGGCGCTCGATCCCATTGCGACGGCGAGCATCGAGGAGTTGGTCAGTCAGTTGAAGGACAGGCTAACAATTCTTATCGTGACTCATAACATGCAGCAGGCCGCCAGAGTCTCAGACTATACTGCCTATATGTATTTGGGCGAACTGATCGAGTTTGACAAGACGGACACCATCTTTATCAAGCCGAAGAAAAAGCAGACGGAAGATTACATTACTGGACGTTTTGGTTAGTGAAGGCAGTGGATGGATCTACTGTATGGGTCTGCGCTTAACCCTTCATCAATGTAATTGTCTGTCACGCTTTAACTGATTGACCCACTCGGTTTCGCCATTTATTTCTTGCTCCGTTCGAATCAAAACGCGAAGGCAGCGCAAATAGTTTGTTAGCGACAGCTGACAAACTATTGTTTTGAACGCAGCAAGGAATTACAATCCCGGCCGGTTTCGAATGGAGTGTTTCGATGCGCACCAAGCTTGTCGTTGGCAACTGGAAAATGAATGGTGGTCTTGCCGAGAACGAAAGATTGCTAAAGGCGCTTATTCCCCAGGTTGAAGGGTTGGAGGGAATAACTGTCGGTGTTTGCGCACCATTTCCATACTTGGCGCAGATTCAATCGCTATTGCTGGGAACGCCAATTGCATCGGGCGCTCAGGCCGTTAGTCATCACAGCAGCGGAGCCTATACGGGCGAGGTGGCTGGGGCAATGTTGAGCGATTTTGGATGCCGCTTCGTCATTGTGGGGCATTCGGAGCGACGTGCGATGTATGGCGAAAGCGATGAGGTTGTTGCGGATAAGTTTATCGCTGCTCAGCGTGCAGGGCTGACGCCCATTTTGTGTGTTGGCGAACTTTTGGAAGAGCGGCAGCGCGGCGTTACCGAAAAAGTTATCGCGCGACAGCTCGATGCCGTCGTTTCACGTGTGGGCATTGCGGCGTTCGAAAATGCTGTTCTTGCATACGAGCCTGTGTGGGCGATTGGCACGGGTCAGACGGCAACACCGGAGCAAGCGCAAGCCGTTCACGCGTTCATTCGCGATCGATTAAAAACTCAAGATAAAAACGTCGCGGAACGCGTTCTTATCCTCTACGGGGGTAGCGTCAAAGCGTCAAATGCGGCACAATTATGTTCTTTGCCGGATGTGGATGGCGGGCTTGTTGGAGGCGCCTCATTGAGCGCACAAGAGTTCGCCGATATATGCCGCGCCGCCGTTTCGGAGCGGATCAATAAAATATGATTCGCCATATTTAGGATATATGCAAACAGCAATTTGGATTCTTCACACTCTTGCCGCAATTAGCGTAATCGGGTTGGTCCTGATTCAGCATGGCAAGGGCGCAGACATGGGTGCAGCCTTTGGTAGCGGCTCCGCAGGGAGCTTGTTTGGCGCAACCGGTTCAGCAAATTTTTTGAGTCGTGCGACCGCTGTCCTCGCAGCGGTGTTTTTTCTGACTAGCCTCGGGCTCACCTATTTTTCGTCCCAGCACGGTGCGAAAAGTGGTGTGATGGACAGGCAAGTGATCGAGCAAAAGGCTGATCCAAAAGCCCAATCGACACCTGCCCAGCCGAGCGCTCCAACGCCGGATACGGCCGACTCAAAAGCAAAGGAAATTCCCAAGTAATTAAGTGGGGCGCCTGGGTAACCGAAGGTAAGGGGCGTAGGTTTAAGTTTAATAATGTGAGCGCGCCAAGTGTGCGTGGATCATTAAAGGCTTGGTCCTAAACTCTTAGTCGGTTTACAAAGGGGTCTCCTGGGAAGCCGCGCGTAAACAAGTATGGTGGTTTCTTGTTTGTGCGGCGCGAGTCATGCCCACGTGGTGGAATTGGTAGACACGCTGTCTTGAGGGGGCAGTGGCGAAAGCCGTATCAGTTCGAGTCTGATCGTGGGCACCATTTAATCGGCTGTGTACTTCCTTTACACATCAAACGTAAACGCGAAGGCGGCGCTTGTAGTACAAATCGTACTGCAAGCGCCGCCGGCAAAGTGCGCGATTGATTTGGAAATGGAATAACCGGGGGAGGCTGCACAGGCCTGCTCCCTGGTCCATGGGGCCATGCTAGAAAACTACTTTCCTATTCTATTGTTCATCCTGGTCGGCTTGGCCGTGGGCGTCATTCTTCCGTCTCTTGGAATGATCCTGGGCAAGGTGATGGGACATGATCGCCCTGACAGCGAGAAGCTTTCTCCTTACGAGTGTGGTTTCGAGGCCTTCGAAGACGCTCGAATGAAGTTTGACGTTCGTTACTATCTAATTGCGATTCTGTTTATTCTGTTCGATTTGGAAATCGCCTTTCTCTTTCCTTGGGCGATTGTGCTGAATGAGATCGGCTTGTTTGGTTTTCTTTCCATGATGTTGTTCCTCGGCATTCTAGTGGTCGGATTTATTTACGAATGGATGAAGGGAGCGCTAGAGTGGGAATAATGTCCAAGCGCTCATGGGGTGCAGTCTGCTCATTACGATTTATCGAGGCCTCATATGGGCTCTAGCGATTTTAATCAGCAAGGGTTCGTCACCACCACCATAGATGCGGTTGTGAATTGGAGTCGTACGGGCTCCCTTTGGCCGATGACGTTTGGACTTGCCTGCTGCGCCGTCGAGATGATGCACGCAGGCGCAGCCCGCTACGATTTGGATCGCTTCGGCGTTATCTTTCGCCCAAGTCCTCGTCAGTCAGACGTGATGATTGTGGCTGGCACGTTGTGTAACAAAATGGCTCCTGCCTTGCGCAAAGTTTACGATCAGATGGCCGAGCCCCGCTGGGTGATATCCATGGGTTCTTGCGCGAACGGCGGCGGTTATTATCACTATTCATATTCAGTGGTTCGTGGTTGTGATCGGATCGTCCCCGTGGACGTGTATGTTCCCGGTTGCCCACCGACGGCTGAAGCGTTGCTCTACGGGATTGTTCAGTTACAGAACAAAATCAAACGTACTAACACAATAGCCAGGTAACCCTCCCATGGCGATCTCGAATGCAGTCTTGTCTTCGCGGCTTGTGGCCGCGCTCGGCGAACGTGTAGTTAAGCTGACCGAACAACACGGCGAGTTGACTCTGGTTGTGAAGGCGGATGCCCTCCTTGAAGCGGCGACGACTTTAAGAGATGCATCGGACCTGCGATTTACTCTCCTTATCGATTTATGCGGCGTGGATTATTCCGCCTATGGTGACGGTGCTTGGCAAGGCGCGCGCTTTGCTGCTGTCTATCATCTGCTGTCGATTGAGCATAACGTCAGAATTCGAATGAGAACGTTCGCGCCCGACGATGATTTTCCAATTGTAGATTCCGTCACGGGCATTTGGCCTTCCGCGAATTGGTACGAGAGGGAAGCGTTCGATCTGTATGGAATCGTTTTCGAAGGCCACGCGGACTTGCGCCGGATACTCACGGATTACGGTTTCATCGGCCATCCATTCCGCAAGGATTTTCCGCTTTCGGGCAATGTGGAAATGCGATACGACCCCGATCAGCAACGCGTGGTGTATCAGCCGGTGAGCATCGAACCGCGTGAGGTTACGCCTCGGATCGTGCGCGAAGAAAATTACGCTCAGAACGAGTAGCCATGGCCGAAATCAGAAACTACACAATGAATTTCGGGCCGCAGCATCCTGCGGCCCATGGTGTTTTGCGCCTCGTCCTTGAGTTGGATGGCGAGGTAATCGAGCGCGCCGATCCGCACATTGGCCTCTTGCATCGCGCCACGGAAAAGCTCGCGGAACATAAGACATTTATCCAGTCCGTGCCTTATATGGACAGGCTGGACTACGTCTCGATGATGTGCAATGAGCACGCTTATGTCATGGCGATTGAGAAGCTGTTGCAACTCGAAGTGCCGATACGCGCTCAGTACATCCGCGTGATGTTCGATGAGATCACCAGGATCTTGAATCATCTGCTGTGGCTGGGCGCCCATGCGTTGGATATCGGCGCCATGACGGTTTTTCTGTATTGCTTCCGGGAGCGGGAAGACCTGATGGACTGCTACGAAGCCGTATCCGGCGCTCGTTTGCATGCGGCTTACTATCGGCCGGGAGGCGTTTACCGCGACCTTCCCGATCATATGCCGCAATACCAGGTTTCCAAATTCAAGAACGCCAGCGCTATCGAGGAGCTCAATAAAAATCGGCAAGGCTCCTTGCTGGATTTCATTGAGGACTTTACCAATCGTTTCCCTGGCTATGTAGACGAGTACGAGACGCTCCTTACCGATAACCGCATTTGGAAGCAGCGGACGGTGGGTATTGGCGTTGTGTCGCCAGAGCGCGCCCAGGCCTTGGGTTTCACGGGGCCGATGTTGCGCGGGTCCGGCATTGTTTGGGATTTGCGCAAGAAGCAGCCCTATGAAATTTACGATCGCATGGATTTTGATATTCCCGTGGGCGTGAACGGCGACTGTTATGACCGTTACTTGGTGCGTATTGAAGAAATGCGTCAGTCGAATCGCATCATCAAACAATGCATCGAGTGGCTGCGCAAGAATCCTGGTCCGGTGATAACGGACAATCATAAGATTGCGCCACCGTCCCGCCTGGAAATGAAGCAAAACATGGAAGAGTTGATCCATCATTTTAAGCTTTTCACGGAAGGTTTCCATGTGCCTTCTGGCGAGGCCTATGCTGCGGTTGAGCATCCAAAGGGCGAGTTTGGCATCTATTTGATTTCCGATGGCGCCAACAAACCTTATCGCGTAAAGATTCGCGCGCCGGGCTTTCCCCATCTGGCGGCATTGGATGAGATGGCCCGCGGACACATGATTGCCGATGTCGTGGCGATTATCGGGACACAAGATATTGTGTTCGGTGAGATTGACCGTTGATGGATACGACCCGGATGAATGCAAATGAGGCTAAGTACTTATCGCATTCAATCTGTGTAAACCTGCATACCCAAATTAAAT
>DATLHW010000564.1:0-3225 GCA_035539675.1 Burkholderiales bacterium
TTATTGTGGACTGCACTGCGTTTGTTGGTTCATCAGGCCTATCGTGCCAAGCGTTGCCAGTAAAGGGAATCGGAAAATTCTTCATGCAGCGCAAAGCGGATCTTACGGGCAGCCCGAAACGAATAGAGACGGAGTTCGCGGGGCTTATTGAGCCGGTTCCAACGGCTGATATCAAGTTGTATCGATGATCGCGAAACGAGTTTGAGGCGATATGACCAAATCGTTATTTCATAAAAAGCAGCAAGGCGCAGCCGCGGTAGAACTGGCCATCGTGCTCGTCTTCCTTCTTCTCCTGATGGCCGGCATCGTAGAGTTCGGACGCGCATTCTGGTATTACGACGCGCTTACCAAGGCGACTCGCGATGGCGCAAGGATGCTCAGCGTCGCCGACAAAGCGACGTTCGCCAGCGGATCTTTTGTTAGCGACGCGAAGGCGAGAGTGGTGCAATCGGCCAATAAGGCGAGCCTCAAACCTGCGGTGACTGCGGCGCACGTGACTGTTACTTGCATGGATGCTTCGTTTGGGGAGATCGGTTGCGGCAGCGGCGCGGGAGCCCCGGCGAATGTTCGTGTCGCCATTACGGGATACACCATAAATATCGGCGGAATGATTCCCTTCTTATCGCCCGTCGGTGGCAGCACGGGGAAGGTGTACTCCAACAAGCAACTGGCGCCGCAGACCACCATGCGGTTCATGAATTGAGGCGTGGCCATGAACAGGACACCTTTACTATTATCGCCGTTCCGCCGCCTGCAACAAGGCGCAGCGGTCATCGAGCTCGCTTTGACCCTGATGGTTTTCTTGACTGTGGCGCTGGGAATCATGGAGTTGGGACGCATCATGTACTTGTGGAACACGGTGCAGGAAGTTACCCGGCGTGCAGCGCGTGAAGCGGTTGTTCGCGACTTTACTACACAGGTCAGCGCCATCCAGCGGGAAGCAATATTTCGTGCGGGTAGCACTGGCGCGGCGTATCTACCGGCGGGACTGGAAATATCGAATACCAAGATTCAGATCAACTATCTGAACGCTAGCCTGGGCGAAGCCAGCCCACTGCCGGCTGATCCTGCAGACAACCTCTCTGCTTGCGGTGACGCGAGCCGAACCAGTAGTTGCATTCGTTTTGTTGAAGCCTGCGTGGCGACCAATAGCACATGCACCGCGGCCGTGACATATGCGCCGATGGCGGGATTGTTTCCCTTTCTGGCGGTCAGCATTCCCGTATCCAGCGTGGTGATGCCGGCTGAGAGCTTGGGCTTCAGCACCGCGCAGTAGACGACGACAAATTGCATTTCAAAGATTATGGAGCAGCAATCATGAGAGTAAAAATCCTTTCCAACGACAAGACGCGGTTCGATGCGATTCTTCAAGCAACGGTTGTCGCGGATCGAGGCGCCGAGGTTTCGGGCTCAGTTGGCGATATAACGGAGTTGCCCAAGGTTATTAATGGCCATGCGCCAGATGTCTTGATTCTGGACGCCTCACAAGGGTGGACATTGGATTTACTGGACCAGATGACGGCTCGGGCGCCAAGCATGGAAGCGATCGTCATCACCAATGACCAGTCTCCCCAATTTTTGCTCCAGGCGATGCGGGCCGGCGTAAGAGAGGTGTTGCCTAATCCAGTGACGTCGGACGCATTGCAGTCTGCATTGAACCGAATTCGCGGAAAGCGCGGGCATTCGCAGGCTCAAGAAGGAAAAATTCTGGCGTTCCTGTCCTGTAAGGGTGGAAGCGGAGCAACCTTTCTCGCCGCCAATCTAGGGCACGTGTTAGCTAGCCTCAACGATAAGAAAGTTGCGGTCATCGATCTGAATTTGCAGTTCGGCGATGCGGCGTTATTCGTATCCGAGAATAAACCGGCGAGTAACGTGGCGGATGTTGCTCAACAAATCCATCGTCTCGATGCGTCTTTGCTGTCAGCGGCAATGCTTCAAATACTGCCTAATTTTTCCGTGCTCGCTGCACCGGAGGATCCGGCGCATGGCGTGGACGTCAAGCCGCAACATGTGCAAACCATCCTCACTTTGGCGCGCAAGCACTATGACTATGTCATTGTTGATTTAGGCCGCACGCTTGATGCGGTCACTCTGCAAGCGTTGGATATGGCCGACACGATTTTCCCTGTATTGCAACTAACGTTGCCTTTCATTCGTGATGGAAAGCGGCTTATTAGCGTTATGCGTTCACTTGATTATCCAAAGTCAAAAATCAAACTGATAGTGAACCGCTTCGAAAAATCCAGCGAGATTACGATTAACGATTTGGAAAACGCCTTGGGCGCCGAAGTATTTAAAACCATACCTAACAGCTATCAGGCAGTCGCCACGTCAGTGAATCAGGGTGTTCCGATCACGCAGCTGAGCCGCAACAATCCGGTTAGCAAAGCATTAAGCGATTTCGCTTCGGCCATCGCGCCTGAGGTGAGCCAGCAGGAAAATGGATGGTTCGCAAAAATATTGGGCCGGCCGTAAGCGAGTGGTAGCGGTTAATCGAAAGGGAGAATTGACATGTCATTAAGAGAGCGGATCGGACTAAACAGCAATACTGACGGCGCGACGTCGGCTCTTGCGCCAAAAGCGGTTCGTGAGGATAACCGGACGCAGCACGAGCTCAAGATGCACATTCATCGAACCCTCCTGGACAGGGTGGATTTAGGGATCATCGAAAGTCTTTCGCCAGAGCGCCTCAAGGAAGAGCTTCGTTCCATGGTGGAGCATTTGCTGGACGAAGAAGGCGTCGTCATTAACGATCTCGAACGTCGTACCCTAGTGCGGGATATCCAGCACGAAATGCTCGGACTGGGGCCGTTGGAGCCTCTGCTCGCAGATCCGACGATCTCGGACATCCTCATTAATACTCACGCACAAATCTATGTGGAGCGGCGCGGAAAGTTGGAGCTTACCAACGTGACCTTCAACGACGACGCCCATCTGATGAAAATCATCGACAAGATCGTTTCTCGAGTGGGACGCCGTATTGACGAATCGAGCCCTATGGGTGACGCCCGTTTGCCGGATGGCTCGCGTGTGAACGCTATCATTCCACCGTTGGCTATCGACGGGCCGGTGATGTCCATCCGCAGATTCTCCGCCACGCCACTGAAGATGGACAACCTGGTCGAGTACAAAAGTTTGACGCCGGACATGGCGCAATTGCTGCAAGGGCTGGCGCAAGCGAAGGTGAACATTCTTATTTCCGGCGGCACGGGCAGCGGCAAGACC
>DATLHW010000565.1:0-4152 GCA_035539675.1 Burkholderiales bacterium
CGAGGGGCACGTCACGCTGGCGCGCATGGCGAAATCGCGTGGCGCCTGCGTGGTCGTCAGCATTTTCGTGAACCGCTTACAGTTCGAACCCGGCGGGGACTTCGATCGTTATCCGCGCACATTGAAAGACGACTGCGAAAAGCTGCAAACGGTGGGCACCGACATCGTGTTCGCGCCGGACGAGCGGGAAATGTATCCTGAACCACAGTCAGTTTTCATCCAGCCGCCGCAGGTGGCCGATACGTTGGAAGGCGAGCATCGACCCGGTCACTTCGCCGGTATGGCGACGGTTGTGTTGAAACTGCTAAACATCGTGCAGCCGCAAGTCGCAATCTTCGGCAAGAAGGACTACCAACAACTCGCGATTGTGCGAGAGATGGTGCGGCAACTTTGTCTGCCGATTGAAATTATAGGCGGCGACACCGTGCGAGCGGCTGATGGATTGGCGCTGTCGTCACGGAACGGATATCTGTCGGAAACCGAACGCGCCGAAGCAGCACGGCTCAATCAACAGTTGCGCGGCATTATCGCTGCCATCGAATCAGGCGATCGAAATTATGCCGCTATGGAAAGCGCTGCTGCGAACGAACTCAACCGACATGGATGGAAAGTGGATTACATCGCGGTTCGCAAGCAACGCGGATTGGCCATCCCAGGGCCAACATCAACAAAATTGGTCGTCCTTGGAGCGGCGTGGTTGGGAAAAACCAGGTTGATCGATAATCTCGAACTCGGATAAAAGGCGAGAAGCGAAGGGGGGGTGCTTCCTGGGCAAGCGCCCAAGAACCTGTTCGAGATCTGTAGCGAGCGGGCCGAGTTTGAGGCGAGGAGCGGACGCGTACAAGTCGTACGCAGAGCACCGGAGCCTCAAAATCGGCCCGCGCAGTAAGATATCGAACAGGTTCTAATGTTTACCGGCTTTTCAACACCATGACATTCCCTGCAAAACAGCACGCGAGCCCAACATACATCACTGGCTGCCACCGCAACGCTTCGAACAGCGTGGATATCATCAGCGCCACAACAGGCACGGCGACAGCCAAATAGCCCGCGCGGTCAGCGCCAATGCGCCCCATCAATGTGACGTACACGCCAAAAACCAGCGCGGTTCCAACGATGGAAAGATAAAGTAGCGAGAGAACATACTTCCCGCTCCAATCGAACGCGAATGCACCCCCTTTCAGAATTACATACACGATCACGAACAATGCGCCGTAGAGCATCGCATAAGCATTAAGCGGCGCAACGGCGATTCCCTTGCCATAGTTTCTGATCGTCACCATGTTACCGAGCGCCGCGAATATCGCGCCCATCAATGCATAGCTGAATCCCAATAGCGGATTTGGCTGACTCGATAGTGGACCGAGGGTGGGAAGAAAAATTAGCGCGATCCCTAATACGCCAAACACCGCTCCAACCAGGGCTTCGCGTCGTATCAACGTACCGAAAAATAGGCGCATGCCGAACATGTTCAGAAACACGATGAAGGAAAACATCACGGCGACCAGTCCTGACGTGATATACGAAGCCGCCAAGTACGCACAAACATAAGTGAGGGAGAAAAACAGCAAGCCTTGCAGCGCCATCCAGCCATGCTCTCTCGGAGAGAATCGGAACTTGAGCCCGCGAATCAGGCCATAAGCAAACAGAATCCCGCTGGCTAATACAAAACGGTAGACCACCGATGCTTCCAATGGAACCTTGCCAAGCTGAAAAGTAATGGCGATCCAGGTTGAGCCCCAGATTAGGGTCGCTATTATGTAGAGCACTATGTTGTTATTCATATACCGCTCCTGGCGTCACAGTTCTGAGATTGGCCTTAAAGCCCAATCGGAAAAACGACTCTACGCCGCGCGCAACGAATCCACGATTTTCATTCTTGCCGCGCGCACCGAAGGGAGGAATCCTCCCACAACGCCCATGATCAAGGCAAAACCCAACGTCTTAATGACAATCGCGGAATTCAAGGTAAAGCTGAAAGCCAGTTCGGAGAACGACTGAAAGTTGGTAGTCGAAAAGGAAATAAACTGCATCAAGGATGCGAACGCCAGCCCAATTACGCCGCCGGCAAGGGAAAGCAACATGGCCTCCGTCAAGAACGCGGCCAGGATATTGCGGCGCTTGAAACCAAGCGCCCGTAGCGTGCCGATTTCCGTTACCCGATTCGCCACGGACGCATACATCGTGATCATCGCGCCTATCATCGCCCCGATTGAAAAAATGATGCTGAGCGTCAGACCAAGAATACTGATAAACGTGGACAATGCTTTGGATTGATCAGCGTAAAACGTTTGCTCCCGCTTGGCTTCCAAGGTCAAACGAGGATTTGTTTCGATATCGCTCTTGAAAGCATCGAACCGATTCGTATCGTTAAGCCGCGCAATGACGGAAGAGTAGCCAGTCCGTCGGAACGCTTGCGTGAGCTGCTCGGCGTCACCCCAGATTTCCGAGTCGAAGCCGCTATTGCCTGCATCGAACACGCCAACCACTGTCCATTCGCGTTGGCCAAAACGCAAGCGCTCCCCAATTCCCGCGCCGGTGAAACGTGTCGCAATTCCGCCGCCCGTGACAATTTCTGAGGAGCCCGGACGAAACATGCGGCCTTCCGTGATTTTTACTTGTGGGCGCAGTTCGAAGCCCTTTGGAGAAACGCCGCGAATGATGACGTTCGAAGGCTTTTCCGAGCCACGCTTCATAAGAGAAATAAGCACGACTGTTTCTCGGGAAATCAATGGATGGCCGTCCTTGCCAAGTGCGATTGCAGGATGGCTTATGACGATTCTTGCCTGCTCTTGATCAACGCCGCTTTGCACTTCGGTATCCGCCGCGCGCCGAATAACCACGACGTTATCGTACTCGCCAGTAGTGACGAGGGTTTTCTTCAGGCCTTCGTCAAGCATCAGCACCGTGGCGAACACGAATACCACAAGCGCAAGCCCTCCCGCGGTAAGCAATGTGGTGAGCTTACGGGTCCAGAGATTGCGGGCGATGTAGGAAAGAGGGATTTTCAAAGGGCTTTCACTACCCAATACTCCTCAAGCCATCGACGATCTTAATTCTCGTTGAGCGCAACGTCGGCGCAATCGCGGCGATTAAGCCGACAACGATAGCGGAGGCAATTTGCAATAACAAAGTCTCGCGGGAGATTTGGAATACGGGAAAAATCGTCCCGACAGCCTCGCTAAAACCCCGAGCAACCGGAAATAGCAAAGCGATCCCGATTGCGGCGCCGACCACGGAAATTAATATAGATTCGCCAAAAATGATCATGGCGAGAAACCCGGATCCGAAACCAAGCGCCTTCAACGTGGCGTATTCGGCCAATCGCTCGCGCGCACTCATTGCCATGGTGTTCGCCATGACGGCCATGATAATGACGATAACCACGAAAGACACCAAACGAATCGCCACCACGATCGCCTCGGACATGGAGACAAAGCCAAGCTGGAACGCCTTCTCCGTTTCGGTCAGCGTCTCCGCCAGCGAATTCTTGAATTGCGCATCGATTGCCTGGGAAATGGACGCGGCGTTTTCGGGATGATCGATTTGAATCACGTAGACGCCCACTTGATTGGCGCGGGTAGGCGCTATCTTTTCCTGCGTCTCGTTGAGATATTCCCAATGGAAGAAAAACTGTGATGAATCCGTGCTGGGCTCTTTCCCATCGTATATGCCGCGCACCACGAACTCCCACTGGCCGGGAAATATCGTGCCTTTCAATGGAATAGTGTCTCCGATTTTAAAGCCGTATTGTTTGGCGAGCTTGCGCCCAACGATACAAGCCTTCCGATCACGATGGAAAGCGGTGCGTTCGGCTTCCGGAACCACAAATTCCGGGTAAAGGTCGAAGTAGTTGGATGAAACGGCGAATTGCGGGAAAAAATTCTTCGGGTCCTGATATACACCACCGAACCAGTTGGCTTTCGCCACCTCCGTTACACCATCGACCGCCGTAAGTTTACTTTGGTAAGCGACAGGCATCGAAAAGACCAATGAGATGCTATTACGAGTAACCAAGCGAGTGTTGGATGCGGCGTTCGCTCCGGCGTACCAGGCGTCAACCACTGTTTGCAGCAGGCCAAAGGAAAGTGTCGCCACGACCAGCCCCAGCACCGTGAGGCCGGTGCGCAGCTTGTGACGAAGCGCGTTTTT
>DATLHW010000566.1:0-11623 GCA_035539675.1 Burkholderiales bacterium
CTTCTAGCCTCAAGGATATGCAGGGTTTCCGGCTGAAATGCGGCCAATGCGGCGTACTGGGCAGGCGTGGATGGCGCGAGGAAAATATTCTGAGCCAGCTTCTCCGCTTCACGCACGTAATTTTCCGGCGCGACCAGCCAGCCAAGGCGCCAGCCGGTCATCTGAAAATACTTCGAGAAGCTATTGACCACGAACGCGTCCGGCGCGACGGCCAGCGCGGTGACGGCGTCCTCGCCGTAGGTAAGGCCATGATAGATCTCGTCAACGATTAGCTGTCCGTCGCGCACCTTCACAGCCTGGGCGATCTCCGCCATTTCCGCCTGATTCACCAGTGTGCCGGTTGGGTTGGCGGGCGAAGCGACCAACGCGGCGACAGTGCGGCTCCGCCAATGCTCGCCTATGAGCGCGGCATTGAGCTGATAATGCGTGGCAGGTCCAACGGGAATGCTCACGGAACGCCCTTCGAGCAAACGCACAAAATGGCGGTTACACGGATAACCCGGGTCGGCCAAAACGACTTCGTCATCGGGCGATAGCAAGACGCCCAGCGCAAGCAACAACGCCCCGCTTGCGCCAGGCGTCACGATAATGCGCATCGGATCGACATCAACCCCGTAACGCGTGCGATAAAACATGGCGATCGCTTGGCGAAGCGCCGGAATGCCCGCTGCGGGGGTATAGTGCATGTCGCCTTTGGAAATCGCGGCGATCGCCGCATCGATCACCGGCTGAGGCGTCGAGAAATCTGGCTCTCCAATTTCCATGTGGATAACGGGTTTTCCCGCCGCCTCCAGCTCCTTGGCGCGCGCGAGAATCGCCATGACATGGAAGGGCTCGATGTCGGCCATGCGAGCGGCCATTGATACACCCATATGCAAATCTCCTTAATTTTCCGGTGGCGATCCGATCATAGAGCTGATTTGACCGAAGGAGCCGCTGATTAAGTGTAAGTATCGCGAGCCGGCTCAAAAATGAGCCGAGGAACGGAATGTACGAACAGGCGTAGCAAGGGTTTCGGAAAACATGCGCCCCCCTGCAAAGCAGGTTTACATGTGCAAACGCAAACCCGCCCTACAAGCGCATTGAGTAATGGAGGCTCATTTTCGGTCCGCGCAGTAACTTAATCAGAGGTTCCTTAAAAAACATCAATTTACCCGCAGCCTTTGTATCGGTGGCGGAACGATCTATTATTGTTTGTATATTAAGTCACTTCGTTGGAAGGGTATCCATTCGCATGGCCGTTTATACTGTCGACAGCAAGGAGATTGTCAAAAAAGCCAGGAGGACCGTGAGTCCCATTTTCGCCAAGAGTGGCTCCCGCGATAGCGCTGTAAGTTGGGAAGCGCGCATGGAGCTCGGGAGCCGAGCTTACGTTCGCGGCCTTTATACAGAGGCCGTGGAGGAATTCGTCAAGGCGTTGAAAGCGGCGGAAGAATTTGGATCCACGGATCTGCGCATGGCGACGACGCTCAACAACCTCGCCACGGTCCATCTTGCCCAAGGCGCCTATGCAAGCGCGGAGCAACATCTCAAGCGGTGCCTTGCAATACAGCAAGACTTGCTCGGACTGGAGCACCCGGATGTGGCGACGACCCTGAATAACCTCGCCTCGTTATATGACGCGCAGGGAAAGTATCCCGAGGCGGAGTCGCTATACTGGCGATCCTTGACGATTCGCGAAAAATGGCTGGAATCGCATCATCCCGATGTGGCGAGCAGTCTCAACAATCTCGCCGCCCTTTACCTTGCCCAGGGCAGATACACCGAAGCGGAGCCGTTCTTCAAACGCTCCGTGGCGATCTGGGAAAAAACCTTGGGGCCAGACCATCCGAACGTTGCTAACGGCTTAAACAATCTGGCGACGCTTTATCTCACCCAACGCCTGTACACCGAAGCCGAACCACTTCTGCAACGCGCGCTGAATATCCAGCAGCAGCATCGATTGATGTCCTCCGAACATCCCGACATCGCCCGCACGCTTGCCGATCTTGCGGAAATTAAACGGGTTCAACGGAAGTACGCCAAGGCGGAGTCCCTTCAGAAACGCGCGTTAACTATTCTTGAGGAAACCCTGGGACCGGACCACCCGGATATCGCCGCGAATATTAACAACCTTGCCCGGCTGTATCACATCCAGCATAAGTACGCAGAGGCTGAACCGTTATACCAACGCTCATTGACGATATCGGAAAAGGCTCTCGGCGCTGAACATCCAGATGTCGCCGTGAGCCTGTACAACCTGGGATTGCTTTACGATGCGCAAAACCATACCGATGAAGCGATGGAATTTTATCAACGCGCAGAAGCAATAAAAGAAAAAGCGTTTGGACCTAAGCAACTGGATATTACTGGCGCCTGGAAGAAGTACGCCGCCTTGTTGCAGTCATTGGGGCGCGATGTCGAAGGTGATCCGTTGTTTGTGATGGATGAGATGATTTGAAGTTGGGCGCGCCTTCTCTCCTTTGCGGGAAAAGGTTCGCAACGTCGCCAATTTGAGCACTCCCCCTCAAGAAAAAGGGGCTGTCTTCAGACCGGGATTAAAATGGGACGCAGATGAACGCAGATTTTAAGGATTAAAACGGATAGTAATCTGCGTTCATCTGCGTCCCAATTATTAATTGAAGGGACATTCCCGAATGAGAATAACTTTCTTCGTCATCCGGGATGCCGCGCCCCCATAAACCGGGAGCGCGCTCCTTCTAGTTAAGCAACAAACTTACACTGCGACGCCGGTGTCCGCGTATCCATGTTACGACCGCGATTCATGTGGTCGTCGATCTCCGCAGCGCAGCCCAACATACGGCCGTACAAGAAGATCGTGAACGCCGCTGTCTCCAGCGAGCCTTCGGACATGGAGCCGTTGCGATACGGCTGCCACAGCATCTTCAACAGCAACGCCGCGATCACCGCATCGATGTTGACGCAGTAAACCGTCCGCGAGACGCCGTTGTCGTACAAGGCCTGCACCAGGGCGTGGTAATACTCGTGGAACACGTTGTACTGCCCGCGTCCTTTGAACAGGTCTCGAACATACACTTCGCGCGGATCGGTGTTGACTGGCAAATCCTTGAACACCGGGTGATTCACGCCAGGAATTTTCTGGATATCCAAACTACCCGAGGACTTCTTGTCCGACTTGTAGCGCGCGTACTCGTCAACATACCGAGTCGCCAAGGCTTTGAGGTCCAGGCCGTGATCCGCTTTCGTCGGATCGACCAATCCGCTTTCACGGAACTGATCAACCAAGAATGCGATGCCTTCATAGCCATTGCCGCCATGGGTGTAACCGGAATGGGTGAGGAAACCCACCATGGCCTTGTTGAGCTGGATGCGTTCCGGCTGCTCCGGTCCATCGGCGGATACCGCGCCTTTGGCGCCTTGCGCTGAAATCGGTCCAGGACCATTCGACAGCAGCAACCCGATCAGTGTTTGGAACGCCATCAGGTTGTCCGGCGTCGGCTCCTGACCCAACAATGCGATATAAGCGGTCTCCGTCAACGAACGCTTGCCGATGACTTCCGCATTGGGAATACCGCAGAAACTCTCCTTCTCGTGCCGGTCGGCGTTTACCGACGCGCCGATCAGCACGCCGATCAGACGCACCCACCAAGGCAGGCTGTAAGCCGTGAGCAGAGAGATACGCTTGCCCATCAGAGGTCCCCACGCAATGGTGGTGGTTACAGCTGCGAGCACTGCATCCGCCGTCGGGTGACCGGGTAGCGATTGCAGAAAACGCACGAAAACCGACTTCGCTCCGCGCGCTTCCAAGCCAGCAAGCATCGCCTGCGCTTTGGGATCGCGACGGCTGCTTACGAATGAACCGATGGTGTCTTTATCCAGGACGATAGCGCCCACGTCGAATGTTTCGTCCAACGCGCTTTTCAATCCGGCTTCCGCGAAGCGCTCGATCAGCACCTTGGTAATCTTGCGTGCGCCCTCGGCGCGTTTAGGACCGATGATGCTGCACGCCGCCGCCAGCACGCTGTTGGGCGCATTGCCGGATTCGCGCGCGGCTTGCGCTGCGGCAAGCGCCGGGTCGCCGAAAAGATTCACTTCGGAGCCAATGGCGATGCTCACCAATTTCTTGTCGTTCTCGCCGCCGGGTTCGCGCAAAAGCGTCAGCCCGAAATTGCATTCCAGCGGATACTGCGCCGCTTCCAGCACGGTTACGCCATGAACCCGGGTTACTTGCGTCTTCGCATCCATCTGCGATGCGCCCGACGAGTCTTTCATGGTTTGGCGAGGGAACACAGCGCCGATCTGCTTGTTGAGCTGAACGATCTGCTGGTTGTAGGGAGTGAGCGGCTCAACGACGGGAATATCCAGGTCTAACGGCATGGAGAGTCCCTGATTCGAGCCGAACCAAGGTTTCAACGCCATGCTGCCTTCGGGTTCGAAGTCAGGACGCGCGCCGTTCTCGCGCATGACTGCTGTCAGTGCGGCGGGAATGTGAGCGATGTTGGTGACCAGCGCGCCTTTCGACGAATAAATTGGCTTCTCTGGCGTGAAGATGCCGTCCACCTCGAACTTCTGCATGAACCAGCGCTCTTTGGCGAAAGCGTCGTCGCTACCACCCGCCATGGCGCCGGCGTGACCCACCGCGCGGGTTAACTTAACCTTCCAACGGCCCACCACGCAGGCTACTACCGGCTTGGTGAAGTGAGCATCATCCTCGTAGTAACCACCCGGCTCGCAATAAAGCACGCCAGCCTTGCTCCGGCTGTCGTTCGCGAGCGCGAATGCAAACTCCGGCGCGGCGTAATGAATAAAGACATCCTTGCCGCTGGAAATCAGCGTCGTGGTGCCCCAACCCGCCATGCGCAGATACTGAGCGATCGTCGTCGTGAATCCACCCGAGTTGGAGAATATGGAGATGGACCCTTTTCGCAGCGCGTCACTGGGGTTGTCGCCGCCCAGCGCGCCGCCGATGCGCACTTTATTCCAGGAGTCCGCCACGCCAAGACTGTTCGCGCCGAAGATATCGATACCATTCTGCTGACCCATCGCGCGGATCTCGCGAGCGTCATGCACAGACATTTTTTCCGTGACGATGAAGACTTTTTTCAGATCCGGATTGACACGAATCAACTCAGCCACGCCGTCGCGCGCGGCCGATGGCGGCAGGTAAACCACGCCAACGTTGAAGCGATGGCCATCCATCAACCCCTCGCGCACGTTGTTGTAGACCGGAATGTTGCCGATCTTCGTTTCCAGCACTTGGCCACGACGGCCGGGCGAGGTGCCGAACACCACGTTGCCGCCAGAATACTCGTGCCCAATTGGAGTCACTTCACTCGACTCGCCGCCCAGAATGTTCAATACACAGACGCGATCTTCCCTGGTGGCGATCTGCGCCAACGAACTTACGCCCACGAAATATCTAAATTCGCCTACACCTTGCTTATACACCGTTAATCTCCTTTGAATCCCTCAAAACCGTTTAACGCTCACGGACACTCGCTCTCATCCCTCAAGGGCATCAGTGTTCGAGGCGCCGAATAAGCTGCATTCGCAAATTGAAAAGTAGCGGGCCTGTTACGCAGCTGCCGCTGGCTCCGTCAATTTGAGCTTGGCGGCCAATTGCTGCCGTCCGCCGGCCTTCATCCACTGATCGATCTGGCGAGCGTGACCAACCACTTCACTCATGTCCGAATCAAATCCGAAGAAACGATAGGGAAGCCCTAGCGCCTCCAGGGTGTCGCGCATGACGCCCATGCCGCGAACCAGGTTAGGCCCGCCGCGCCCGATCACCACATAGAGCGGCGAAGGACCGTGCTTGCTGAAGTGCTCGCGCAACGCATCGGCCATCGCGCGGAAGGTTTCGAAAATGTCGGTGTTGTTGGATTTGCCGCCGATAATGAACAGCACATTCGCTTGCTTGAGCCAGTGCTTGAAGCAAATGCGCGCGACTTCCTTCATCTTCTCGTAGGGCGGGTTACCACCGAAATCCGAGGAGATAATCGCGTCGTCGCCCAGCATCTCAGTCACCAGGGAGTTGGCGCCGCCGCCGAAAGTCGGGGCGAGAATCGTTCCAGACGAATTGATCACGTAAACATCGCTCTGGCCTTGATAGGTGCGCAGTTGGTTGATCTCCTGCTCGAAGTCGGAGTAATCCGCCGCGAACAAATGAGCCGGCAAGTTAAGCCGCTGCCAACGGGGATCGTCACGATCAAAGCCGCACTTGAAGTCGCACGCAACCGGCGTCAATCGACCTTGACGGTCCGGGCGCATACGAATCGGGTTCAGCTCCAGCGTGGTCATGCCAAAGTTGTGATAAAGCTCCCACAGTTTGGGAAGCTGCTGCACCAGCGGGGAAATGATCTGCTTTGGCGCATTCAACTCGGACAACGCATTCGCCACCACGAAAGCCTTGAGGCCGGTGAGCGGGTCGAACGGGATTTGCGCGATCATGCTTTTATCCACTTCCTCGATGTCCATGCCGCCGTGATGCGTCAGCGTCATCGTTGGCGCGCGGAAATGCGTGGAGTCGGAAATGGAGAAATAGACTTCGTGCTCCGCGGGGACGGCGCCCTCGAACGTCACGCCGTTGGACTTGGCCATCATGTTGGCGCCGAAACGATGCTCGACGAAGTAAAGGCGCTCCTTCTCCTTGAGCGCCGTCTTCAGATCCTTCGCACGGCCGATCAAGCCAGCCTTGCCTTTTTTACCCACGCCGCCCTTGAAAACAGGCTTGATAAAAATCGAGCCGTGACGATCGATGAGGGCTTTGATCTCCTCTTCGCTCGCATCGCGGCCGAGCACTTCAGAAGTTGGGAATCCTGCGAACTGCAGCAGCTTGACTCCATTAAGCATGCCTGTGACTTGCATTTATTTCTCCTAAACGAGGTATAGCGATGATGAAAACAATAAATATTTGGATAGTTGGATAGTCTGGGAATAGTCTTTCAACTGGCTTTCGCAAGGCGAGAGAAATCTCATGCAGTTGAAATTGGGGAAGGCTTTAGCGGAAAACGCATGAACAGAAGCGTGAAGGCTTGAGCGCCGATGGGCGAGCAGCTATGTCAAGGTTGATTATTAGTCGGATTATAGGCGAGAAAAACGTAATAACTAGATGCATAGGCAATTTGATTTTTGGATCTTGCTCATCCGCAGCAACTCTGAGACTTTGATTGGCGGCGATCTTGCGACTGTCGGCCCCGCCGGCGCGCAGAATGCGCTTGGGCAAGCGCAGATCGGTCCAACGATGCGGACGTTTCAATCCCCGGAGTGATTAGGGAAAATTGGTATAGATCGAGCGCGCCAAGAGGCGCGCTTGCTGCTTACAAGGGAATCCCTGTTGAAGCTACCGAATATGTACGATGGTCTGCTCTACCTTCCCATCCTTCTTCTCCACTTTCCGCCAATCGCTATGGTCGTTAAGCGGTATCCAACGGCGCTCCTCGGTACGGTAGTGCCAATCCTTATCGGTCTGATAAAAGAGCTGCGTACCGTTCACTTCAAGAATGTTCAGTATCTCGTTATCGTGGTAGTTCGCTTCGTCGTAATCCGTGAGCGCCCGTTGGCCCATCTCGGCGTATACCGCGTTGAGCTCGATCAACAGCGCGTCCAACGCCGGGTCCAGCTCCTTGGCGTTTAGGCCAATCCGCTGCGCCTCGTTTAATGTAATGGGATAGGTATGCGACGGGTAATCGGAATTCAACGTCTGGCTGATTTTGTTGGCGAGTTCCGTGCTTTTCATATGATAGGAAAGAATTTCCTGACAAAGCCGAATCGATAACGAACTCGCCCTATCGACAGCGCCAATCACCAGCGGGTGTATGTGCTGAAAAATACTGCTATAGGGATTCAGCTTATCCCCTTTCGCCTCCTGCCCCCACACCTTGAGAATGCGCGACAACTCATTCTGGCTCACGCTAACGCGGCGGTTGTCTTTATCGACCGGCGAGAGATCATGCGTCAGCGAGGTATCCACCGCCGAGAGATACGCCATCTGCCCCATCTGAATCTCGTCGGCGCCTAACGCAATCATCGTCGCGGCAGACACGCATTCGAGTGGCGCAAGCACTGTTAGCCGTTTGGCGTGCTGTCTTAAGAGATGCACGATCCGTAGCGACGCCGTACCCCGGCCGCCATTCGATTTGATGAAAAGATAGAGATGGTCCCGCTTCCCTACTCCCCGCAACAGTTCGTAGAAACCAACGACATCGTTTTGACAAACCTCACCGCCCGGCGAATTCCAATAGGTGATGAACCCGCTTTTGAGTTTCTTCTCGATCTTCGCGACAATCGCCTGACTCTGTGCGAAAAGAACCGGCGGCTTGTTGATCTTGGGCTTTTTCTTGGGAGATTGTTCGGTCGCCATTGTTGATTATCGCCTTTTTAGAGCCCATCGATGACGGATGGGAAAGGTTGGAATAGTGAGAAAAAGGCTGACTATTGGCGGGAGGAAAACAGCCTCCTCCCTGCAAATCGCGCAGCCATCTTTCTTGGCCGATTGTAGCCACAATGTCACGTTTCGCCCAATTTCTCTTTTGGACGCCTCCCATTTGTTTCGGCTCAGTAGCGAAGGCAAGCGCCACGTTTCTATCGCAACCATGGCGTAACGGGTTATGGATTTCTACGACCGCCCGTGCCCCGTTGATTTCCCCCCTTTGGCCTTTACAGACTTTTGCTGCGATTGAGAGCCGTCGTTGCGCTGCGGACCCTGCTGAGGGGCAATATCGGGACTCGCGACAGGTTTACCAGGATGGACACGGTATCGATAGCCCGGCTCGAGCTTGCTCGTGTTAAAACCGGATCGCTGCATCTCTGTTATTTCCTTATGAAGGAATTCAACCTCACCTTTATCATCTCGGTGAGCGAAGAATGCGACATTGCTTGAAACACACTTCCTCAGGAAATAAAGTCCATTGTCGAATGTGTCGCTCGACTCTATCCTTCGGCTCTTTTTGTCCGGAGGCAATTGATCCAGGATATCGCCCTGCTCCCACTTGAGCGAACTTGGTAGAAGCTCCGCTTTAAGGGCAGTGGCCATTTTGCCATTCATCGGCTCATCAATTTTCTCAAAAACACTGCATTGCAGAGGTCTTTTCGCCTGCTCTATTGCCGCCGCCAAACCGCTCGGCAACTCTATTTGCAGATTCGTAATAAGGGGAACTCCCACGCGGATGAGACCCGCAGCAATGACATCTGCGCGAACGGGATGTTGCTTTTTCAATTCCGACAGAAAACTTTCTACTTCTTTCTTAAAAGAGGCTTTAAACGCGCTGTCCAACATTGCTTCTTTGCCAGGAAATTTCTCGCGCACGCTTACTATTCTTTTTCGCTCCTTTTCGATCACGCTCCATACTTTCTCGGCAATCTCGCCATCCAAATCCATCAAGCTGTTCAGCTGATAAAGCGCAGGCCCTTCAGCCTCCGGGGAAGTTATCTCCGCCGCTCTCTTATCAAAATTATCGAGCGCCTTGTTGATGTCATTATGGCTTGGTTTCGAACTCTCCCCCTTCTGCTGGCCCGCTTCACTGACTTCTGCGTCCATGGCGTCGATGAATGGCATCATCCAGCCAGCCAATGTCTTGTTATCAACAGGGGGCTTCTTTTCCATCGCCTCGATCTGCGACTCGATCTCATTCGATTCGCCCAGTGCGTATCCCGCTCGATCAGCTGCCTGCGCGAATTGTTCAACACCTTCTTTTACTAATTCATCCACCTCACCTAACTCGCCCGCGTAATTCTGCAAGGCGCTCCAGTCATTCTCGCTCACGCCCTCTCTTTGCATTGTCAGCGTGTACGCCAATTGAAGCTTTTCACTCCCTTCCGCCGTTGAAAAACGCTGGAGATTTTCCATGAAACGATCAATATCCAACTTCCGATTATCGAAAAGGTTGTCGAGCCATTTTTTCTTATCCTCTCCTGCCGGCGGCTTTATTATCGCTGCCGCTTCCGGTCGCCCGAGAAGCAAACGCTTTGCCCTCTCATCGGTAGCGACGCCAATTTTTTCTGTTAGTAAAACGGTCAACTCTTCGTCTCGCTTCTGCCGCGCCGGCCCTGACGCCCACGCCTTATCCAGAGCCATCACCGCCTCGGCCAGTTTCTTGACATCCTCAGGGGAGCGACGATGCGTTATATCGAGGTCATTCAATTTCTCCTGCCGCCACTCGGCCAACGTTTGACCAGAACCATCGTCATCAGTAAGAAAACTCACAATGTCGGCAGCGACATTCATCGTCACAACAGGCCGCAACTTCGTTCTGGTCTCCGATGTCGAGTCTACCGAGTCCATTAACCAGACTTGCGCTGCCTTGGTGGTCGCCGGGATGGGCAACCTAGGATATGCATGAAAATATTCGCCCATGCCTCGAAGAAGATCTTTGTATTGATAATTCGCGGCTCTTATTTCTTGTTCGAAATAATCCAAATCGTCGCTGGCCCTATACTCACGCGCTACGGTAACAAAATGTTCGTCCTGCTCCGGTGATACTTCAATGCGCAAAACATCTTTCGTCTTGCTAATCTCTTCCTCCAACAGAGGGCTTATCCCGTCACTTTCACGCCAGACCTGAGAGTTGCTAAGCGAATGGGTAAATGCGTCCCTATTCGGCCAATCCCTCTCTACCATGTCGCGAAGCCTATTCGTAAGCTGCGCTGCACGAACTCCCTCCGCCTTGAACGCTTCCTCGCATGTTTGGGTGAAGGCGCTTAATGCTCGCAGCCTCAAAAGACTCATTAATCCTTGTTGGTTGAACCATCGCGGCTTGCTTTTTCCCTCGAAGATTGCTTTTTCCGCCTCCGGAAAATGTAGGACAAATCGTGCCGTGTCGTCGTCATCTATCCCCAATTCGATTTGTAGATCGGTCAATGCTTGCAACTCACCTCTGCCGCCTGGACCGTCAGGAGCACCGATAAACGACATAAATGCATTCGCTAACCTCGTTACATCATTTGGATCGCGGTGGCGTGCAATATCGAACTCCTCCCAATATGATGCGGCGAGACTTTTACCTGGCGTTTCTAAAATCGTCAGAGTGACGTTCCTAAGCGTTGCCAGCGCGTATTCTCGGAACTTCTCTGGGCGTTCTAACATGAACTCTTGCGCCTTCTGCATCGTCTCTGGAAGGGGCTCATCGGGATAATAATTAAAAAAGCCCTTGGTGATAGACATCAGGTCTCGGTGCTGAGGCCGCTCATTCGCCGTCCCTTTATAAAATTCAGCATCTGTCATGTCACCCGCCAACCATTTACGAGTTGTCACAATAAAGCGGTTGTCCTGCTGGTTATCTAATGGAATGCGTAATACGTTTCGTGATTTACGAATCCTGACATCCAACATCTCGCTTACAACATTCGGCCATTCCGGATCTATTGCTAATATTTCATCCCAATCGGCGTTGTTGCCCTCGCTATTCCACTCCTCCATTATTCCGCGAAGGTCATCCGCGTCCTCCATCGCCTCGCTCTCGTCCTCCGCCAGCATCGCAGCCCTGAATACTGCGACAAATCCGACTCCGGCCAGCCTGATCCTCTCCAATTCTGCGATACGGGCGTCAAACGCCTGGAAAATGGGCGCCAATCCTTGCTCGCTCAACCACTTTGGCTTTTGTCCTTGTCGATATGCGTCCTTTATTGCTGGATGGCGAAGGCACAAAGCTTGTGTGTCTTCGTT
>DATLHW010000567.1:0-9697 GCA_035539675.1 Burkholderiales bacterium
CCAATTCCAACAAGGCGAGACTCAAGTGCGACCATGTGGTCGAGCCAATTCCCGCCTTCAAATAAACGCTACGGGCCAAGCCATCTTTGTCCAACTCCGCGTCCACATGGCCAAGTTTAGCGACGCTCTGAAACTCAACTAGAGGCAAATTAGCGCGGATCTGCGATCCCACAGTATCCGACATGGGAAATACCGGCAGGACGACCTGACCATTGCGGCGCAACGCCTCCGCAAGCAATTGATCGCCGCCGGGATCGCTGAGATCCGGCTCGGAAAAGACGATATCAAAGGCTACTGCCCGGACGCCTGCTTCAGTCAAACGATCCACCAAACCGGCATGAATTCGTCGCGGCCACGGCCAGCGTCCCAGCGCCTCCAGGCTATGCTCGTCAATCGCGGCAAGCACGACATCATCAGGCGCAGGGGCGGACATCAACCAAAGCGCGGAATCGTACGCAAGCAAGTTCCAACGTTCCAACGCCTTACTCGAACTGAGCGCTAGCGCAATGAGTAAGAGCGCCGCAAGCAAACCAACGCGCTCTAGGGTCTTGGCTCGCATCAGGATATTTTCATAAAGGACTGACGCAAAATCGCCCCAGCCAGACGCGTCAAGGCAGATAGTACGAACTTGTACGGCAAGGAAACGCAACGCCGCCGGGGCGGGTTTGCATAATTGAGATTCATGGGAGGAGAAGTCCAAGTGGTAACAACAATAACCACTTGGGCGGCGGTGGCGGGGGAACATCGATGCTTTGCGGCGTTCCAAAGGGCCCGCTATAGCCGTCCACATCAATGGTGCGCACTCGAACGTAATAGCGACCGGCTTCGGGCCGACTGACTTTCGCTTCCGGGCTTACGCTCGTCGATTGGTTAATCAATTCGGCGAAAGCCATATCGCTGGCGAACTGAAATTCATACTGCTGCCCTGGTTCGCCTGCCCGCCAGCGAAAGGCGATCTCATGTTCGGACATTTGAGGCGGTTCCGCTCGCGGACCTGGAGGTGGAATACGAAATCGCTGCGCATCCGAGAACGGCCCAATGCCTTCCGTTGCGCTCCTCGCCGCTACCCGCCAATAATAAAACCCCTGCTTTAAGTTTAGTTCGGGCGCCGCGTCGGTTACGGCGAGATCTGGAATATCGGCCAGCACACTGGAGAACTCCGCAGTCGCGGCTAGCTGAAAATGATAAGTGGCGGCCTGTTCGTTTCGCGCCCACTTGAATTCAGGCCGTACTTCAAGCACAGCTGCATCGGGCGGGGGATAAACAAGGATCGGCGCTTCCGGTCGCGCCTTCAAGGTGAAAACATGCGCTGCATTCAGGCCTTCCAGTCCCTGCGAATCGACGGCGCGAACATGAAGCACATAGCGACCATCGGGAGCATCCGGGCCATGGATTCTTTCGCCTTTATCCAATCGGTCGAATATCAATGTGCTGGGATCATTCAATGGCGTTATCTGCGCCCGCCATCCATCCTCGGCCAGCGGCTTTCGGAAAACAAATTCGATGGGAACCCGATCCACGATACTGGGCAGTCCGGCGAGATCCGGTGCGGGTAAAAGTTTGGTCACGCCGCTTGGAACACCATCGGCGCTAGCGACCACGCCAAAGCCAGACGGCACGGTGGCGCCGCCACCCGCGCCGCTCAGTCTCACCTCGCCAGAGATGACCTCCAACCGCGCCGCGCGCGTCGCGTCGTCGAACCCAACCCGGAAATCCGTTCCGCGCACCGCAGTTACCGCCGCAGGGGTTCCGATCTCAAAACGCGTTGCAGGCTGCCGTCGCTTCGTGACCTTGCTCTCCACGCCGCCCGACGCCACATCAACTTTGGTTCGATAAACGTCGGAAGCGCCATATTGGTCAAGGGCGCCCAAGGTCACCTGGGTTCCGGCATTCAACAAGATTTGGGATTTATTCACCAACTCAAGCGCCACGCTTCCCGTGGCGCCTGTACGAAGCGTATCTCCCGTACTCAGCAAGGTCCCGATTTCCAAAGGCGCAGCCCCCGCATGCGAGGATGAAATCAGCTCCACCTCGCCGTGTACGCTGATGACGCGAACGTCATAACGCTTAACCTTAAGCCACCGAAGCGGCACACGTATCGTGGTTCCAGGGGGAATATGGTAGGGGTCATCGATGGCGTTGAGCGCTTGCAGCTTGAACGCCTTGGCTGGATTATTCAGATACTTCGCGCTAACGTCCCACAGCGTATCGCCGGGACGAACAGTGTAAATCCACTCCTGTGCGCTTGCCGGAAACGCTAGGAATAGCGAGGCGACGCAAACGACACGGAAGCAAGCCAATACAAAGATTCGCACAGCTTTCTCACGATTATTTATATATTTATAAATTAAGCTCACCTTCCCTCCTTGCGCCTGGGGAGGCTACGCGATCAAATATCGAGTTGCTATCAGGAGGCCCCTGATATTTGCATACGAAAAACCCTACAGCGGCTTATTAGACTTCTTTAGAAACCGTCGCGAGCGGCTTGATCTCAGGCCGCGCAGTAGGTTTCGAAAGAAGTCTATTGAGCCCCCCTTGTCTCCAACACCACAACCTTAAAAAGCTCCCCCATTTCCGCGGGGCTCAACAATCGCTGAACTTGGTTAGCTAGCGGTAAGTACGTCGCGGCATCCTGCGGGCTGACTTGACCGAGCAGATCGGTAATGCCGGAATCGATTAAGAACTTCGCCTGCCGCGTCATCAGCGCCACCTCTAATCCCGCAGTCGCCGCCGCATCCGTTATCGCCGTGAAATCGACGTGAGCGGTAATGTCTTGCAGACCTGGCAAATAAAAAGGATCGTCATGCGCGTGATGACGGTAGTGACACATGAGCGTGCCGCGATTGCGCTGAGGATGGTAAAACTCTTCTCGGCGAAAACCGTAGTCGATAAATATCGCCGCTCCTACCTTTAAAATTTTCCCAATGGATCGAATTAGCGCGGGCGCCGCCAAGCTGACTTCGCTGATGTAGTCCTCGCCAGGAACGATCCCCTTGGCCGCCGTACGCAATTCGCCGTCGGGCATCAATCTTTCGCGCCAAACAAATCCGCCGTTCTCGAAAGCGACGCCACGCTCCCATATCTCGCCATCACGCCAATGCGCCAAATGGACCGGCATTGCATCGAGCACTTCATTCGCCAGCACAACCCCCGAGAAAGAATCCGGCAATTCATCAAGCCAGCTAACCCTGTCCAACAACTCCGGCGCATGTTGTTGAAAAAGCGCGCGCTGACGCTCCCGCAAATCTGCCGAAAGTTCGAGAATTTGATAACGACCTGGCGATGTGTTCAAGCTCGCCAATTCGCGCAACACATCAAGCGCGAGTCGGCCCGATCCAGCGCCTAACTCAAGAATGTCGCCGTTATAACGCTCAAGCATCGCTGAAATCGGACGCGCTAAGGTTCGGCCAAATAGTGGTGAAATTTCCGGCGCGGTGACAAAGTCCCCCGCTCCGCCGAACTTGGCGGCGCCAGCGCTGTAGTAACCCAAGCCAGGCGCGTATAAGGCCAACTCCATAAAATACGCGAAACTGATCCATCCACCTCGCGTGTCAATTTCACGGGCGATGTGTTGAGCGACGCGGTGGCTATGCGCAAGTGCTTCAGACGAAGGTGGTGGAAGCGACATGATTACGATTGAGCGCCTATAACCCCAGCCGTTGCCAAATGGTCGAAGCAGGCCCCGCCTGATTGAGCGTATAAAAATGCAAGCCCGGCGCGCCGGCCGATAGCAAACGATCGCAAAGATTGGTTATCACATCCAACCCAAACGCTTTGATGGACGCTGTATCGTCGCCATAGCCTTGAAGCTTCAATCTAAGCCAGCGAGGTATCTCCGCGCCACAAGCGTCGGAAAAACGCGCCAACTGGGAGAAGTTATTAATCGGCATGATGCCCGGGACAATCGGCAGATTAATGCCCATTGCCTCGCACTCATCGATGAAATTGAAGTAGGCGTCGGCATTGAAAAAATACTGCGTAATGGCGGAGTTCGCGCCGGCGTCGACCTTCATTTTGAAGTGACGCAAATTCTCCTGCGCCGTTCTCGCCTGCGGATGAAACTCTGGATACGCTGCGATTTCAACGGAGAAAGCGTTACCCGTTTCCTCACGAATGAATTGGACCAATTCGTTGGCGTAACGAAATTCGCCCGCATCGACCATTCCGGAAGGCATATCACCGCGTAACGCAACGATATGCCGGATGCCGCTGGTCCGATACTGTGCGAGGATCGCGCGAATGCTCTCCCTGGTCGAGCCGATACAGGAGAGATGCGGCGCGGCGTCGTAACCTTCCGACTGAATTTCAAGTACTGTCTCCAACGTGCGGTCGCGGGTTGAACCGCCGGCGCCAAAGGTGACTGAAAAAAACGCCGGTTTTAGTTGAGCGAGTTGCTGGCGCGTGGCGCGCAGCTTCTCGACGCCTTCGGGCGTCTTCGGCGGGAAGAACTCGAAGCTGAAAGTGCGGGGAAAAGGTTGTTGGGATTGCATGGCTGCCATGGATAGCACAGGTACCTACACGAGTTAAATTGTCATTCTGAGCGGTAGCGAAGAATCTGCTTTTGCAGTGGTTAGAAGTGCCTCGACCAGCAGATTCTTCGTCGTACCTCCTCAGAATGACAGTTTTTATAAGCGTGCATCTAATCAACGCCGACTTGTGTAGATACCCATGCATGAATAGAGAAGGAACACACCCTCAAATAGAGGGCGCCGCAAAAGCTACGGCGCAATCCGAGATTGAGCCCGTAACGCTCAATCCCGAACCGCGCGGTAAATTTATTGAACCGCCTTTTTAGTAGCGATAGTGCTCAGGCTTATAAGGCCCTTGCTTGGATACGCCAATATAAGCCGCCTGCTGCTCGGTGAGCTCAGTCAACGTTGCGTTGAGTTTCCTCAACTGCAACCGAGCCACTTTTTCATCCAGGTGTTTAGGCAACGTATAAACGCCAACCGGATACTTGCTCGTGTTACCGAAAAGCTCGATCTGCGCAATCGTCTGATTCGCGAACGAAGACGACATGACATAGCTTGGATGACCAGTGCCGCAACCCAGGTTCACCAAACGACCTTCAGCCAACAGAATGATTCGTTTAGCTGGCTGCCCGTTCTGTGCTGGGAAAATAATGTGGTCGACTTGAGGCTTGATGTTGTCCCACTCGTACTGACGCAGGCTCGCCACATCGATCTCGTTATCGAAATGACCGATGTTGCAGACAATCGCCTGGTCTTTCATCTTCGCCATGTGATCGTGCGTAATCACTTGGTAATTGCCCGTCGCGGTGACAAAAATATCGGCCTTGTCGGACGCGTAGTCCATGGTAACGACGCGATAACCTTCCATGGCGGCCTGCAATGCACAAATCGGATCGACTTCCGTGACCCACACTTGCGCCGATAAGGCACGCAATGCCTGCGCGCAGCCTTTGCCCACATCGCCATAACCACAAACCACCGCGACTTTGCCGGCGATCATGACGTCGGTAGCGCGCTTAATGCCATCCACCAGCGACTCGCGGCAACCGTACAAATTATCGAACTTGGACTTGGTGACGGAATCATTGACGTTAATGGCCGGGAAAGCGAGTTTGCCTTCCTTGTGCATTTGATAAAGACGATGCACGCCCGTCGTCGTTTCCTCGGTTACGCCTTTAACTTGCTTGAGGCGCGTCGAGTACCAAGTGGGTTGAGCAGCCAGTCGCTTCTTGATCGATGCGAAAAGCGATGTTTCTTCCTCGCTGCCTGGGTTGTTGAGAACGCTCGCATCCTTCTCCGCGCGGGCGCCCAGATGCAGCAACAACGTCGCGTCGCCGCCATCATCAAGAATCATGTTGGAATAGCCGTTATCGGGCCACTCGAAAATACGATGGGTGAATTCCCAGTAGTCGTCCAGCGACTCGCCTTTAAAGGCGAACACTGGCGTTCCCGTCGCTGCAATCGCGGCGGCGGCGTGATCCTGGGTCGAGTAGATGTTGCAGGACGCCCAACGCACTTCGGCGCCCAGCGCTTGCAGGGTTTCTATCAGAACAGCGGTCTGGATCGTCATATGCAACGATCCGGTAATACGGGCGCCCTTTAGGGGTTTGGCTGCGGCATACTCTTCGCGAATCGCCATCAAACCTGGCATTTCCGTTTCCGCAATGGCGATTTCCTTGCGGCCCCAGCCGGCCAATTTAATATCCGCGATGTGACAATCCGACAGGTTGGGCGTGGAATTTAATACAGCGCTCATTACTTTCTCCATTCAAAGTGTTAACTGAATGGGCGCCGTTACAACTAAAGACAGATTCGTTTCGAGCCTGGCAAGTGGGAGTCATGGCCCCCGCCTGTCGCAGCGCCCCTCGAAATGAAGTCAAACTAATAGATTCACAGACCTTTTAAATAACTAAATAAGTATAGCGAGTGGGCGGAGTTTGAAGTGAGGAACGGACGCGTACGAATAGTACGCAGAGTACCGGAGCTTCAAAATCGGCCCGCGCAGTAACTTATTCGGCCGCCATTACTCTCCAACAGCGCGCAATTGACCTAATCCCGCAGCATTACGCAAAGCCGCTGCCTTGTCGGTCATTTCCCAGGTGAATTCCGGCTCCTCGCGACCAAAGTGGCCATAAGCAGCGGTCTTCGCATAAATCGGCCGCAGCAGATCGAGCGCCTTGATGATGCCCTTCGGACGCATGTCGAAAAATTCGCCGATGAGCTGTTCGATCTTAGCCTCGGATACAACGCCCGTTCCAAACGTATTGACCATCAAACTCACAGGCTTCGCGATGCCAATCGCATAAGCCACCTGCACTTCGCAACGCTTGGCCAAACCAGCGGCTACTACGTTCTTGGCGACATAACGGCAGGCGTAAGCAGCGGAACGATCAACCTTGGATGGATCTTTACCGGAAAACGCGCCACCGCCATGGTGAGCTGCGCCGCCGTAGCTGTCGACGATAATCTTGCGGCCGGTCAAACCGCAGTCGCCCATCGGACCGCCGATGACGAAACGACCCGTCGGGTTGATCAGATATCGCACATCCCCAGCCAACATATTCGCGGGAATCACTGGCTTGATAACTTCCTCGATCACCGCTTCCGATAACTGAGCGTGGGAAACCTCCGGGTCATGTTGAGTGGAGACGACAACGGTCTCGACCTTGGTCGGCTTGCCATCCACATAACGCATGGTTACTTGGCTCTTGGCGTCCGGACGCAGGAAAGGCAGCCGCCCATCCTTGCGCAATTCAGCTTGGCGCTGCATCAAGCGATGCGCGTAGTAAATCGGCGCGGGCATCAACTGCGGGGTTTCATCGCAAGCGTAGCCAAACATCAATCCCTGGTCGCCGGCGCCCTGCTCCAGATCCAGCCCCTCGCCTTCGTTCACGCCTTGCGCGATATCGGGCGACTGCCTGTTTAGGGCCGTCAGCACTGCACAAGTTTGATAATCGAATCCAATATCCGAACTGTTGTAACCAATACGGCGAATGGCGTCGCGCGCGATATCGATATAATTCACGTGCGCGGTTGTCGTAATTTCGCCTGAGATAACAACAAGACCGGTCGAGCAAAGAGTCTCACAAGCTACCCGAGCACGCGGGTCTTGCGTTAGAATCGCATCCAGCACTGAATCGGAAATCTGATCCGCGACTTTGTCCGGATGACCTTCGGAAACTGACTCTGAGGTAAAAAGATATTCGCTCACGGTGCTCTCGCCTTTGGTTGGTATCTACAGAATCCCGAATCTTAACAATTTCAGCATTGCGCCGCAAAAGCCCGAGCCTCCCTTGGTAAATCTTTTTTTAAGAGCATTCTCCATGCTACCCCTGCGTTGGAATCACCGCATCGGCGCGCTGCTGGGTCGGCTGATCTACAAGGTGGATCGAACCTACGCCAAACGGATGCGCGACAACCTCGCCCTCAGTGGAATCGCCAAAGCGCCAAGAGAATTCGAAGCGCTGCTACGTGAAAGCATTATTGAGTCTGGAAAAGCGGCGACTGAAGTCGTCATTGCATGGCTACGCCCACCGAAGGAGCTTTCATCGTTGGTTCGGGAATGCTACGGATGGAAATATGTGGAGCAAGCGTTGCAGAGAGGACGCGGCGTCATTTTCGTCACCCCTCATTTGGGCTGCTTCGAACTGGCGGGCCGTTACCTTGCCGACCGGCTTGAGATCACAATCATGCACAGACCGCCCAAGCTCGCCTGGGCTGCAAGGCTAATGGACAAGGGCCGGGAACATTCGAATGCCGTTATGGTTCCAGCGGACATGCGCGGCGTGCGCAGCCTGCTAAAAACCCTAAAACGGGGAGGAAACATCTGCATACTCCCCGATCAAGCCCCTGGGCAAGGCGATGGTGTCTGGACAGATTTTTTCGGCAAGCCGGCCTACACCATGACCCTCATCGGGCGCTTACAGCATTCCACCGACGCCACGGTACTAATGTTTTTCGGTGAGCGACTTTCACAAGGCGCCGGATACCGCATCTGGATTGAACCGCTGAATGCGCCCCTGGCCGCCGCGCCGGATCAAGCCGCGCGTCAAATCAATGCTGCCGTTGAGAAACTCGTCCGGCAATGTCCAGCGCAATATTTGTGGAGCTATAACCGCTACAAGGCTCCGGCTGGCGCGCCCAAAACGCCACCCAAAGACGCGCAATGACTCGACTCGCCCTCGGCCTTCTGTGGCTCCTGCACTTTCTACCGCGACCGGTTATCGCTCACCTGGGCGAAGCGCTGGGTGGACTGCTCTACCACTTCGGGCGGGGACGCGTAACAAAGACCAATCTAAAACTCTGTTTTCCCGAATTATCGGATTTAGAACGCGAAACATTGGCCAAGAAGCACTTTCGATCGCTTGGACGCAGCGTTTTGGAGCAATCCATTCTTTGGTATGGCTCCGACGAGCAGGTCATCGACATGGTCAAACTTGTTGACCGAGAGAACCTGGATCGCCTCGCCGGCAAGCCCGTCATCCTGCTCTCCCCCCATTTCGTCGGCCTGGACTTCGGCGGCGCGCGAATAGGGTCTCAATACCGGGTCTGCTCGATGTACAGCCAGCAGAAAAACAAGGTATTGAACGACATGCTGCTAAAAACCCGCATGCGCTGGGGAAATCCGGAGTTGGTCGCAAGACAGCAAGGACTGCGTCCGCTAATCAAACACATCAAGAATGGACTGCCGTTTTACTACTTGCCGGACATGGATTTCGGCGAAAAGGAGTCGATTTTCTCGCCGTTCTTCGGCGTGTTGACCGCCACGGTTCCCGCCGTATCCCGATTGGCCAGGCTGACCGGCGCGGCGGTCGTTCCCTGCATCGCTCGCCAGCTTTCCGTCGCGGAAGGTTACGAAGTCCGCCTTTATCCAGCCTGGGAAAACTTTCCCGGCGAGAGCGTGGAAGAAGATACTCGGCGCATGAACGCTTTCATCGAGGACCGAGTACGAGAAATGCCGGAACAATATTTTTGGGTTCACAAGCGATTCAAAACCAGGCCAGCGGGAGAAAAGTCCTTTTATAAGGATGCGGAGCCTTAGGCTATATCCGGGAAAGAATATGGCCTTAGAACCTGCTCGAGATCTAAGGCGATTTCCGATAATAAACATGCCAATAAAATTGATGGATTTCTTCGTCTGGCTAGGGTTGAGCAGGGGTTTCGAGCAGCATGCTGCGAGCCTGCGAAACGGTCTGCGCATGCAAGCGCAGACGCGCCCTGCAAGG
>DATLHW010000568.1:0-10506 GCA_035539675.1 Burkholderiales bacterium
CAGTCATGGAACGCTTTAACGGTCGGTGCTTACACAGAGAGAACCACTAACGACGATCCAACTTTCAATGGATGGTCGCCATTTGCTCGCGCTGGCGATGTCGCGCCAGCCTCGCGGTCTTCTGTAAACTGGAGTTGGAAAAAACATGCTCCCTACAAGCCCGATTTAGTCGCAGAAGGTGGTAATCGTCTGCTGTCCCCCGATGGAACGGAAGTCTCGAACGAGGACGTAGTGTCTTTGCTGACAACATCAGGAAGAATAACGGGCCAGCTGTTTGAAGTATCGGCTGACACCAGCGCCGCTTGCGCCCTGGTTTCACGACAAGCAGCCATACTCATGACCGAATATCCCGAATACTGGCCAGAAACCATTCGCGGTCTTTTAGTGCACTCGGCTGAGTGGACAGAGCGCATGTCAGAACGATTCGGCGTGCTCCACAGAAAGCACAGCCCGAAGGTCGCCAAAGAAACCATGCTTAGAAGTGTCGGCTACGGCGTTCCCAACCTGGAGCGGGCCCGATACAGCGCGAGTCACGCACTGACCCTGGTCGCGCAAGACGAGGTGCAACCCTTTATCAAAGATGCCCAGGCAAAGGATTCAACCGATCCCAAACTCCACGAAATGCGACTTTATCAGTTGCCATGGCCTATTGAAGTCCTTCAGCAACTACCGCCTGAGATCGACGTAAAGTTGCGAGTAACCCTCTCGTATTTCATTGAGCCGAACCCTGGGCGCAGAAGCTATCGACAGCGTTACAGTTACCAATCACATGGACTTCGATTCGAAGTCATTAGACCAGGGCAATCGCTTCCAAATTTTCGCGCCTACATTAATGGATTAGCGGAAATGGAGGAATACGATGGCCCAGAAGGAGAGAGTGACGGCTGGCAACTAGGGCCGCAGTTGCGTACCCGCGGCTCGTTGCATTCAGATACCTGGACAGGTTCCGCAGCTGCTCTTGCAGACATGTATACCATCGCGGTGTATCCCGTTGGTGGTTGGTGGAAGTACCGAACAGCTCAAGATCGGTGGCAACATACAGTTCGATATAGCTTAATCGTAAGCATCGATGTTCCGGACGAAAGCGTAGACATCTACTCAGTGGTCGAAAATCTAATCGAAACTCAGGTGGAAGTCGGATTGGGATAACTGTCACAGCAACTCGCGAATCGCCCCCAAATCGAACGTTTTTCAGAGACTTACATTGACGCTGACTTCGATCCCCCGATAGACCTGAGCGAAAAAACTTAAAGAAGCCCCTCACTAATTTTGTTCATTTATCACCCTTGTTCACAATTTATGAACAAGCTAAATTCCTGAACAAATGAACGCCCCCACCATCCTTGAAAACGCTTTAACGATCCTCCGCCAACTTGGCTTGAAAGTGGCGGTGAAAAAGCGCAACCCCAAAATCAGCAAAGTTGAGCCAGAGGCTTTAATAACACCTAGAAATCCACGTCCTATGGACGTGGTCATCGCCTAACTGGCTTTGCCTGTTAGAGCGCCTGCGCATGCAGGTACCTTTTGCAGTGTTGTCCCCACAACGCTGAGAAAGGAAACGAGCATGAGCAGGTTCGCAAGAGCATCGCATGTTATCTGGCATTGTCAATACCATTTGGTATGGGCGCCGAAGTATCGATTTCGGATGTTGCAAGGCCCGGTAGGTCAGGAAGTGCAAAGATGTCTGATGACATTCTGTCAGCAGCTTGGTTGTGAAATAGTGGAGATGAATGTGCAGGTGGATCATGTGCATTTATTGGTGAAGGTTCCGCCGAAGCTATCGATATCGGAATTGATGGGTGTTCTGAAAGGACGTACGGCAATCCGGTTATTCAACGTATTTCCGAGTCTTCGCAAGCAGCCTTACTGGGGCAATCATTTCTGGGCGAAGGGATACTGCGTCGATACGGTAGGGCTCAACAGCGAGATGATCCAGAAATACGTGAGGTTTCAGGAGAAGCAGGATCTGCATCAACAGCAGCTTCAATTGGAGCCGCGATCGGGCGCGCCTTCTAAGAAGGGGCGCTAAGTGTGCCCCCCCCTATGGGGGGCGTAAAGCAAAACCACGTTCTACGAACGTGGTTTGTTTACTCACCATCAATCGAGGTAAGCCAGCCATCAATTGCATTGCAGACGTAAAATGGGCGCTCACGCCAGCCACTTTAGGCGCAACCGTAGCTCAACTGCGTCAATACGCCGAGACAACGAAACACACTCCCCTTCTTATTACCGATCACATCACCCCGCCGATGGCGGAGCGCTTAAAGGCCTTAGGATTGTGTTTTGTTGATACGACCGGAAATGTTTATTTGGACGACCCTGATTTGCTGATTTGGGTGGCCGGTCGAAAGAGGGAAAAGCAGCTACCCCATACACCGGCAGGCAATATGTTTACGCCGGCAAGCCTCAAAGTGTTATTCGCCTTGATTTGCGAGCCGGAACTGGCCAACGCCACGTACAGAGAGATCGCAGCGGCGGCAAATGTTGCCCTCGGCGTGGTAACGCCCGCTTTAGCCGGCTTACAAACACAAGGTCATCTGGCCGTCGCGAAGCGCAATCGGCGCTTAATCGGCGCTAAAAAACTACTAGACGATTGGGCGCTGGCATACGCTCGCACCATATGGCCCAAGCAGCTTCTGCGTACATTCGCGACGCCGACATTTGACGATTGGCCTCAATGGGATCTAACAAAAGATAATGCGCAATGGGGCGGAGAACCCGCTGCCACCCTTCTGATGCGTTATTTGAAACCGGGCATCTTGACGCTTTACGCCGATAAGCCTCCTGCACGACTAATCGTCGCACAACGCCTGACTGCCGCCGAACCGCATATGACCATGCGAGTGGTAGAAGTACGTAAGCGTTTCTGGGGTGAAAATCTTCCGAACACTATCAACCCCGCCACCGTCCCACCTGCCCTCATCTATGCAGACTTACTCGCGACCGGCGAAGGCCGCTGTATCGAGACGGCGCAACTTATTTATGACCGTTACCTTGCTCGACTTTTCCCACAAACCTGAACTGCAACTCATCGCCGACGTGGTGGCGCCGGTAGTGCAAGCGGCTTCCGCACTCAACACGACCGCCATGATCACTGGCGCTCTCGCCCGCGATTTGCTGATCTTTCATCAACACGGTATCGACACTGTCCGGCAAACGGAGGATGTTGATATCGCGTTCGCTATCGAGGATTGGGAGACCTTTGATGCGCTTCGTGAACGTCTAATCACATCCGGAAATTTTCAGCCAGCAGGCCGTGCATTGCACAGTCTGCGTCATTCAAATGGATTTCCAATAGATTTAGTTCCCTTCGGCGGAATCGAGTCGCCCGCCCGGCATATCGCTTAGCCACCAGCCGGCGATTTTGTGATGGATGCATTTGGGTTTCGCGAGGCGTTGCCGACTGCGTTGGATGTTCTGCTGCCTCATCAACTCGGCGTAAAGGTTATCTCGCTCCCCGCCCTTGCAATGTTAAAGCTCGTTGCATGGGAAGATCGACACTTAACGTACACCGCGAAAGGACGCACACGATTTAGCGCTCATCATAAGCAGCTATCTTCAATGCGGTAATGAAGATAGATTGTGGAATGAGTTTCTCGTGTGGACCGAAGCAGAGAACTTCGATTATGAGCAGGCTGGCGCGCGTATGCTCGGAAATGACATCAAGGCGCTGCTGGATGAACAAGGCCACGCAAAAGTCGCTGCCATCCTCATCGATAAAATCGACGAGGAATTTCCGAGCACGCTTCCTCAGGAAATGTTTGAACACAATGCTTCGAAAGCACGCGCTTTATTGGCGGCGCTATATGCAGGGCTTACAGAACGGTAATACGGGCTGAAGAAGTTTCAGCCCATCAAGGACCACGCCACTTACGATCGCTTAGGCTTCGCTCATGCGTCGCCACCCGCCGTACTTACGAACGATAGCTAGGTTATTGTGCATTACCAACGCTAGGTTTTTATGCTGAGTGTGAATATGAGCATGTGCGAGCGTCACAGCGCCACCTCCCTTCCCAACGTAAAACAATAAGGGACTCTCGAATAATAAATTGTCCATTATGGCGGTCGTGGCTGGATGCGATGCGAGGCGTCCCGAAGCGCCGTATAACGGGACTACACAAGCGAGGGACAACGCAGCAGCGCGCCAGCCGCGACCAGACAGAATGGATAATTTATTGTTCGAGAGTCCCTAAGTTACCCCCTCCTCCCAAGATATTAAAAGCCGTAGACCCTGGCCAAAAACCAGGTTGAAAAGCCAACTATTTAGCGCCCTTTATTACCGCTGCAGATTTTTCACTTCGATTCACAGCATCCAGATTTGCGGCGCCCTTGGTTCACCATTCAACCGCTAATCCCCTTCCCAGCGCAGACCAAAGGCGCTGCAAAGTATTTCTTTGCAAATTCAAGGGAACCTTTATCCATTCTCACGCACGAAATTGAACTCCACCGAGACGCCGCTCGCAGACGATGCGTCTACGGATGGTCGGACAAAATATCCAGTAGCGGTCAACAGAAGGAACCTCCCATGAAGCTCCCTATGAAAGCTACAGAAATAGGGGAAAACCCACTCGGGTCGACTACGCTCAGGCCAAAAATTCTCGTTGCTGACGACAATTCCGACATGCGCGACTGCCTCTATCAATTTTTGGCGCCATACTATGAAGTCATCGCCGTCGCCGATGGTGAAGCCGCCCTCACGGCCGCATGGGAGCAAAGGCCGGACCTCGTGCTCACGGACGTGATGATGCCGCGCTTGGATGGATTTGGTTTATTGCGGCGCCTCCGAGCCGACGAACGCACTTGTACAATTCCCGTTGTTCTGTTGTCGGCACGCACCGGGGAAGACGCGCGAATGAAGGGACTCGAAGCCGGCGCGGATGAGTATTTGATCAAGCCATTCAACGCTCGGGAGCTATTGACCCGCGTCGAGTCGGAATTACGATTGGCGCGGCTTCGGCGGGAAAACGAGCAGCGCATTACCGGGATCATTGAAGGCGTACGAAGCTCCATCATTGTTTTCAACGCCGACTGGCAATACGTCTATTTGAACGGCGCAATCCGGCAACTTTTTAAGTCGAACGGCATCGACGCCGATAGCCTGATTGGGAAGCATATCTTCGATGCGTTCCCAGACTTCCGCGAGTTAGACGCCGGCCGCGCATTCGCTTACGCCATGACTAAGCGAGTCCCCATGGAGCGGGAGTACTTTTACGAGCCATTTCAGCAGTGGTATCACAACCGTTATTTTCCGATGCAAGATGGGGGCCTGATGCTCGTCGGCGAGGAAATAACCGAACGCAAATGGATGGAACTGAACATCGCGCTTCTGGCCGACATCGCTAACGATTTCGCACGTCTGTCGACCGCGCACGACATCGCTCAAGTGGTCGGTGAGAAAACCGCTCGTCATCTGAATCTCACAGGCTGTTATTTCGCGGAGATTGACGATGATCTCGAGCAGGTGAGCGTCATTTACGAATGGCGAGAGGAAAATTTGACCAGCGCCATTGGCGCCTACCGATGGGCCGATTGGGTTAGCGATGATTTCCGCGAACAAAACATGGCCGGAATAACGGTCGCCGTGGACGATGTGTTCAAAGATCCGAGAACCATTGCTTCCGTGTCGGAGTTCGCCAGCTTCCAATGCGGCTCGATCGTTCAAGCGCCCTCTGTAAGCGAAGGCCGATGGAAGTATCTGCTAATTGCTACGCGCAGCCTTCCTTCTCACTGGCGCAATGATGAGATTAAGCTATTGAGCGAACTGGCGAATCGAATCTGGCTCCGACTCGAACGCGCGCGTACGCAAGAAGCGCTGGAAATAAGCCACAAGCGCTTCGGGCTCTTGGCCTGGGCGTTGGAACGATTAACCGCAGCCAGCACGAGCCAGGATGTTAGGGAAGTCGCCCTCGCAACCGCCCGGCAACTAACCGACGCCGAGGGTATCGCGATCGTGCTTCGAGATGGAGAGCAGTGCTACTGCGCGCAAGAGGACTCGCCTGCGGGACCGTTATGGCAGGGTCAGCGCTTTCCACTGATTTCGTGCGTTTCCGGCTGGGCGATGCTCCACAACCAAACGGCGGTTATCGAAAATGTGTACACCGACGATCGCGTACCGCGCGAAGCGTACAAACCAACCTTTGTCAAAAGCATGGTCATGGTTCCGGTTGGCGGCCCGGAGCCGTTCGCAGCCATTGGCGCCTATTGGTCCACAACCCGCCGGCCCGACCCCGAAGAGGTTACTGTTCTTGAGGCATTCGCACGCGCGGTTGGGACGACGATGGAGCGACGTAATGCCGAAGAGCGTCTGCGAGAAAACGAAGCCCGCTACCGTGCTTTGGCCAAGGAGCTGACTATTAGCAATGAACGATTCAAGCTAGCCATCGAAGCCTCGGGCGACGGCGTATGGGATTGGAATATGCAGACCAATGAACTGGTGTGTTCGACCCAAGTGAAGAAAATATTTGGTTTGCCCGAGCAAAGCGTCCTTGACTACGACACATGGATAAATCTCGTGCATCCGGAAGATTTACCGGAGTTACATTCAGCCCTTAACGCTTGTTTGAATGGCGTCACTAAATCTCTTGCGAGCGAGTATCGCGGCCTGCTTCCGGATGGAAGCTGGAAGTGGCTTCTCGCTCGCGCAACCGTAGTGACGCACGACGAGAACAAAAAGCCCTTGCGCATGGCGGGCACGTTAAGCGATATATCGGAAAAGCGACAATCAGACGAATTGATTCGACGTCATGCGAACTTCGACACGCTGACCGGCTTACCCAATCGCCGCTTGTTCCGCGACCGCCTCGATCAGGAAGTGAAGAAATCGCACCGCACCGGGTTGCCCGTTGCATTGCTTTTCATCGACCTCGATCATTTCAAGGAAGCCAATGATCTCCTCGGGCACGACGTGGGCGATCTATTGCTTATCGAAGCCGCCAAACGTATCAGCGCTTGTCTACGCGAGTCCGACACCATTGCTCGATTGGGCGGCGATGAATTCACCGCCATCTTGGCGGACCTGTACGAAGTGCCCCACGTCGAGTCAATCGCGCAAAAAATAATCGATACGCTGTCAGCCCCCTTCCGCGTTGGCGCCGAAATCGTACATCTATCCGCAAGCATCGGCATCACGCTTTATCCAACCGATGCGTCGAATGTGGAAGACTTGATGCGGAACGCCGACCAGGCTATGTACGCCGCGAAGAACGCGGGACGAAACCAGTTCAGCTATTTCACTCCAATAATGCAACAGGCGGCGCACACCCGCTTGCGGCTGATTGGAGACTTGCGTAATGCGCTGAGTAACGGACAACTGGAAGTCCACTACCAACCGATCATTGACCTTTTCTCTGGCGATATCGTCAAAGCGGAAGCGTTGCTTCGGTGGCATCATCCCTTGCGCGGATCGATCGACCCCCGACTTTTTATTCCGTTCGCCGAGGAGTCCGGGCTAATCAACGAGATTGGCGACTGGGTTTTCAAGGAGGCGGCGGCATGTTCTCAGCAGTGGAGCTCGCGACTGGGAGCGCCTTTCCAAATCAGCGTCAATAAATCGCCCGTTCAGTTTCTCTCCCGTTCCGAAGAAACCAATTGGTTACAACATTTAGAGACCCTGGGGCTACCAGGAAGCAGCATTTCCGTTGAAATAACCGAAGGCGTGTTACTCAATGCTTCGGCCAGTGTGACGGACACGCTTCTGCAGTATCGCGATGCTGGCATACAAGTCGCCATCGACGACTTTGGCACTGGCTATTCGTCCATGGCCTATCTCAGAAAATTCGATATCGATTATCTGAAGATCGACCAGTCGTTCATTGCCGACATGGCGTTCGATGCAGGAGACCGGGCGATTGTCCGATCCGTCGTCGCAATGGCGCATGAATTGGGGCTCAAGGTCATCGCGGAGGGTATTGAAACGCCCGAACAGAAGGCGCTGCTGATCGATGCCGAATGCGACTTCGGGCAAGGGTTTCTTTTCTCGAAGCCGGTTTCGTCGACAGAGTTTGAACGAGTTCTGATGCGGAGTTCGTTGCGCCACGCGCACTGATACTGCTGGAATGCTCCTTCGATTCCACCCTACGATCGGCTCGCACAACCATCACCTGCCTGATGCCTGCGGCAAGCGAGGATCCTGCTGCGTCGGCGCCCACACTTTCGGCCCCGCATCGCTGTATCGCGGGCACTCGCGTTGGTCGCCCAATGTTCCGCAATCCCCTGCCAACGCGCCTTTGGGATCGAGCCTTAAACAACGATCTCCATAACTATCAAACCAAAACGAGCCGTGCTGAAAAATACGATCCCCCGGAATGCTCCCTGTCGGACACGTCTTGCCTTCGAAGTAAAAGTCCACCGGTCCACTACTCGGAAAGTTCCGCCGCACGTAAAAACCCTTATTGGGAAAAAAGACTTGTGACGCGAACAGCGACATGCCTGGGCGACCTCCCTGGTCTCCGCCGCTCGCCCAATCGCCATGCCGAAAAAGCACCTTGCGATCGCCATCGTAGCTCCAGGAAAAGCTGCCAGCTTCCTCCAGAGTGGTCATCTGATTCGCAATCGGACTTCCTTTGCGCAACGTATAGGTTTGCGATTGCGAAAAACTGGATTCTCGTGGGCTACAGTGCGGCACGGCGCTGCTGACGCCGAAGATCAAACGAATGTCGCCATTATCCTGGCACTGAGCAACAACCCCGAAGGCGCGTCCGCAATTGCCGTGATAATAATCGCCGAAGACAACGGTATTCCCGGCGCTTGCGGGTCCGGTTACCACCGGGGCTAAATTCACCAGATTGGGAAGTAGACTGACTGGCAGCAAGTCACCGGATGGATTTTTCATATCCACAATCTTGTCAGTCAGCGACGTAGCCGCCAATCGACCTTTCTTCGTCACATCGAACGAGCCGGTTGGGGAAAGGGTGGAGATTTCAAACGAGTCGATTTGTCGGCTCGGCCCCTCAGCCTCAATGACGTAACGATTGACGAGGCTGCGCAATTCAACGCCGTACGTTCCTCGATTGATATAGCGCCCATCGCCGCAACTGCTGGGAATCCATTCGCGATAGTCCACCGATAGACCGACACGCGGGATCTGTTGAAACTTACCGCTGAGCGGCGGGTCTTCAACCGATTGGTAAACCGGCTGAATCGCGCGACTGTAATCGAGAACCGCCTGCCCCGCCCCCGTCTGCTTGATCAGATCCGCAACGTTAGTAACCGTTGGACACGCAGGACTCACATCTCGATTCGCCAAACATTTGACGCCCTGGTCCTTATCGCCGCCCTCCCCCGCGTCGTCATACGCGCCGCCCACATCCACTCGAACCCACTCCGTCATTGGCATGAATGTGGTGTCGAGCTTGCGCCATTGCAGAACGCCCGCGTTTGGATTCGGAGGATTTGAAGGCAAGCCTTTCGCTGCGGCCTTTGGCGTATAAGCGACTTGAAGAATATGCGGCGCCGAATCGACGATTCGCGGATCGGTCACACGCGGAATGCTTCCCATATCAACGACGATGCTCCAGACCAAATAACTCGGCGCCGCGTCACCAAGGATGCTCACTTTCTGGTTAAAGTTGAACGCCACCGAGCTGACGCCTTTTGCGGCCATGAAACTACGCAACGAGGAAACGAACGCCAACGAGACGCCAGGCGCCTTTGGGTAATCGCCAACGATGAAGGACTTTGCTTCCGCTAGCAGTCGAGCACGTGTTCTGGTGACGCCATAGTCTTGCACTGGTAATTGCGGCAGTCCCTTTGTGGCGCTGGACTTGGCGGCGGCGGGCATGCCGCCAGCGTTCAGCAATGCTCCCTCTCGAACCGCCATGGAGGAGACAACGCCTTCATTTGGGCCGGTAACGGTTTGAGTGATAGCGAACGTGTCGCTCGCTTGCGTGAAGCGAGGAAGGGCGACAAGGACAATGCTTAGACAAAGCAGTATGTTTTTTGGGCTCACACCTTTTGCTCCTTCTCTGGCGCCGTACGAACCTCAATCCGCATCAAGTGTATAAGAACCTGCTCAACCGAGAAATGGAGATTGAACCTAGTACCTCGTCCTGGAAATACGTGACACAAAATCCGCCACATCAAAGTCAGGCAAGGCGCGAACCGGAAGCAGGTTGAACACCTGCTAAGGATTCGCAACGCGGCCTAACTTTGATGTGGCGGATTTTGTGTCACGTATTTCCAGGACGAGGTACTAGAGCCACCGCAGTCATCCCGGACATTGAGGTTAAAGGGCGTTTTTAGCGCCCTTTGCGATTCTGGAATTTGTATTCAAGGTAAAAATGCGGCTGAGTGAGGGCGCGGCTATTCATCGATTTTCGATATCACAGGATCCACGCGTGCGAAAAACGCCTCTGCCTCAGCGAGTTCGCGAGTCCGTTTCATCGGCGGAAGACTTTGCCAAATTCGCCGCCCATACGGCCGTGAAAGCAATCGCGGATCGCAAATCATCAATACGCCACGATCGCCCTCGTCGCGAATCAAACGGCCGGCGCCTTGCTTGAGCGTAAT
>DATLHW010000569.1:0-3358 GCA_035539675.1 Burkholderiales bacterium
CAACCATGTGCGACGTTAGCTAAACCATACGGCGGAAGGCGCTGTCGCTTTTCCGCCCTACGTTAGTGAGTTTTCCTAAGCTGCCAATATCCCGTCTTGAGAGTGGTTTTTCACCTCCTCGCATCCGCCACCTCAACAACGGGCCACCCTCCGCCCAACGCCTTATAAAGCGTCACCGTATCCGACAAAATCTGCTGATGATTCGCCAATAACGCCAGCTGCGCGGACAACAATGACCGCTCCGTCTCGAACACTTCCAACTGAGAAACAATCCCCTCCTTCAGTTGCGCTTCGATTTGCGCGGCGACGACCTTCAAATGATCGATCTGTTGCTGCAATTCGATTCGCTGCTTTTTATGCGCATCAAGATTCACCAACGAATTCTCCACTTCTTCAAAAGCGGCAATGACTGTACGCCGATACTCCTCTTCGACGACCTTCGTTTGCGCCTCGCTTGTCTTCACACGCGCCTTGACGCTCGGGTCCAATATCGGAATGTTGATGCTGGGCAAAAAGCCGACCGTGAAGGATCGCAGCAAGTCTGATAGCGCAAAGCTGGAAGACCCTCCCCGACCGGTCAAACTAATGGAGGGTAGTTGCGCAAGCTTCGCTTGTCCTACCAAGTTGTAGGCTTCAAGCACTCGATACTCCGCCGCGACAATGTCTGGTCGTCGCGTGAGCAGATCGGAGGGCAGACCCGCCGGCACCGGCGGAAGCTGAACTCTTTTCTGCAAGTAGCCGGCGGGTATCCTGAATTCTCCCGCTGGCGTTCCCATCAAGGTGGCAAGCGCATTGCTCGCCAAATCGCGCGCTCTATTGAGCTCCAGCAAATCGTTAGTCAGCCGATTGATCTCGGCGCGTTGTTGCAACACTCGCGTTTGCGGCAACAAGCCATTGGCGTGCATGGCGCCGTAAGTCGCCAATATCTGTTTGTTCTTTTCCAAAGTTTTTTGTTGTTGATCGATTTGCTCATCGAGTTGAAGAATCTGGAAATACGTTGTCGACACACTCGAAACGAGTGTTAGATAGCCGGCTCGCCAGTCCGCCTCAGAGGCTCGGTACTCGGCCGTCTGCGCCTGGGCGCCCTTCTCCACCTTGCCCCAAATATCGATGTCCCAATTGACTTGCGTGCCCAAATTGAATTGTTTCGAGAAGCTCTCTCCGGTGCTTTTTTCAAAGCTTGCGCCAGCGCCGACATCCAAAGTTGGCAATGCCCCCGCGCGCGCTTCGCCAATCTGCGCACGGGACACTTGCGTACGCGCAGCGAGAATTTTTATGTCGAAGTTTCCCGCGATGGCTTTGTTCACCAAGGTGTCCAGATAGGGGTCTTGAAATTCTCTCCACCAATCCGGCGTGATCGTCTCGGTGGCGGATACCGGCGTTTGCCGGGACCATGAAGATTTGTTGGGCGCATCGGGGCGTTGATATTCCGGCATGCTCACATCGGGACATCCGCACAACAGCACGGAACAAAGGCCGACAAACAGCGCTGTCGGAGGGAGCTTGCTCGCGATTGCGTCCGAGGCCCCGCTGACAATCGCGAGCAAGCTCGCTCCTACGACGCCAGGTCTCATGCTGTCGCCCATACTTTCGACTCGACAAACACATTAAACAATCGGGAATCAATTCGCCCCGCCCGCGATTCCAAATCCATCAGATCCAGCGCCTTCTCCACCGGCATGGCTTTCTTGTAGGGGCGATCTCCTGCGGTAAGCGCATCGTAAATATCGCAAATGGTCAAAATCCTGGTCTGGATACTTATCTGATCGCCGCGCAAGCCCATCGGATAGCCCGAACCATCGAGCTTCTCGTGATGGCCGTGGGCTATGGAAGGCACCTTTGCAAGATCACGGGTCCAGGGAATCAAAATCAGGAAGGAATAAGAATCCGCCACATGCGACTCAATCTGCCGGCGCTCGTCTAGGGTCAGACAACCTTTGGAGAGACTCAACGCCGCGAGTTCATAATCGTCCAGCAATGTTCCCGATAACTCGTCGGACTCGCAATACGCGTAGTCCAGCACTTCCTTCAGCTCGGGCACGCTATCGACATGGGAGATTGACGGCTCGTTCGCACGTCGAATGGCGCCGAGAAATTTATCGAGTCGCTCGAATTCCTCGCGGAGCTCTTCGTCAATCGTCCGCATCGCTTCCCGAAACTCGGCCATGCTTAACTCGTGCGTCGAATGCAATTCCGCCAGACGCCGATACGCTTGCCGCTCCAGACAAGTTCGCGCGTATTTGAACCGCTCCTCCAACAACCGCATTTCAAAATGGTGCAGCTTTTTCTCCTTACGCAGCACATGCTCCCGCACGCCAACCTTGCCGAAGTCGTGCAATAGCGCGGCGTATCGGATTTCGCGCAACTGATCCTGGGTGAACGTTATGCCTCGAAGCTCGGGACTTTCGGCGCGGTCGACGACATTCGCCAGTTGTTCGGCGTAACCGGCGACACGAAACGAATGTCCTGCGGTAACAGGATCCCGTTCTTCTATCGCCTGAACGGAAGCGCGAACGAAGCCATCCAGTAAACGTTCGATGTCGGAATACAACTGGAAATTTTTTAGCGCCACCGCCGTTTCCGCGCAGACGCCGGTGAGCATTTCGAGATCCTGCTCCTTGAATGCGTAAGGGTCGGATGAAGTGTCCACCTGCATCAATCCCAAGGCCTCGCCTTCCAGGAGTAGCGGAACACACATGACGCTGCGAATGGCTTGGGCGACGATGGATTCGTGCGATCCGAAATAGCGGTCCGACAAAGTATCGACCGAGAGAATCGCCTGTTTCTTGTTGAGCACTTCGTCCACGATGGTGCGCGATAGGCTGATTTTTCCAGCGCCCTCCATCGCGCCGTCTCGTCGACGCGCGGCGGCAAGCGTCGGCGCGTCGCCCTCGTTTTTCTTCAAGAGAATGAACGCTCGCTCGGCGAGCGGAAACAGCTCGAAGATAAGGTTCATTATCTTCTCGATCAACGTGGCGCGATCCGTAACAACGCCGATCGCAATACCCACTTGCGCCATGGCGTGGAGTTTCCGAATGGTAAGTTGCGCGTCGCTCTTGGCCGCAACCAGCGTATTGTCCAAATTCCTTGTCCACTGAGTCGCATCGACGGTCTTGGCGATAATGGTGGGCGCGTCCTCGCGGACTGGCGCAACCAACGAGTGAAACACAATCTGCGCGGAAGACACGGCAAGCTCATCGCCGTCCATGAGCGCGCACCAAGCGCCTGGACTAAGCCTCTCGCCCCGAACAAAGGTCCCATTGAACGAGTGGAGGTCTTCCACGAAATAAGCGCCGCCGCGACGCCTGATTCGCGCGTGCCGCCGGCTTACGGTGTGCTCGGGAATACAAAGAAATCG
>DATLHW010000570.1:0-6362 GCA_035539675.1 Burkholderiales bacterium
ATGTATCGACTAACGGGGTTAACGCGGCATGGGGCTAATTTTGATTGGGTGAGTTGCGAGCCCTTGTAGGTGATTCGAGTCCTGCATAAGGCGATTTCCGATAATAAACATGCCAATCAAATCGCGTCTTTCTTCGCCTGGGGTTGTTGTTCGTCGTTGCCATAGTTCACTATGACGCCTCCTCTCGCCTAGCCAGACGAAGAAATCCATCAATTTTATTGGCATGTTTATTATCGGAAATCGCCTAAGCAAGGCTTCAGCGGCTGTTGTTCCATCCTGATTATTGACTGTCATCCTGAGGTAATGAAGGATCTGCTTTTCGTACTTGCAACAGCTCGCCGATAAAACATCACCGCTGCAAAAGCAGATCCTTTTATCTGCTAATTTCAATCGTCTCCGGCTTTGGTAGCCTGAACTCAATCCGCCGGGCAAGCGAATCGGTGATGTAAACCTTTCCCTTGTCATCCACGATTAGCGCCATTTCGACGCCCATTCGCTGGGCGGCTTCGCGCCAGCCTTTGGGGCCGGCGATGAATATTGGCTTGGAAGCCACATTCGAAAGAACGCCTGCGTGCTCGCCGCGTTTGGTCACGACGGTCACCGCTTGTACTCCCTGAACCGGATATCCCGTGGCGGGATCGATGATGTGGCAATAACGTTTGCCCTCGCTCTCGTAGTACCGCTGATAGTCACCCAACGAGCTAATGGAGTCGCCGTCGTATAACTCCAATGTGGCGATTGGTCCGGGCTGCCGTGGATGCTGGATACCCACTTTCCAGGGACCCGTATCTTTCTCTCCCATTGCGATCATGTTGCCGCCGATATTGATGAGCGCGTTCTTAATGCCGCGCGCGCGGAGCAATTGAATTGCCCGATCGAGCGCGTAGCCTTTGACGTACTCATCAAGATCAAGTTGGACGGACGCATTGGCGCTGCTCGCATTTGAACCCTTGATCACGATATCCGTCATGCGCGGGTTTTTACTAACCAGCGCCGAGATCGCGTCGGCTGATGGCGTTACTGGTTTGAGTACATCGGCATGGAAGCCCCATGTCTCAACGAGCTTTCCCGTGGCGGGATTGAAGCTGCCGCTGGACTGTGTGGAGAGTCGTGTGGCGTCGCCGAGAATGCTCGTCAATTCGGCGCCGATATTTGCCGATTGTCCTTTCGAGAAAGCCTCGTTCAACGACGAGAGTTCACTAGGCTTCCCTGCATTCATCATTTGGTGCAGTCGGTCGAATTCGCGTAGAACTTCATTCGATGCCGCCTGAGCGTTGTCGTCCGTTCCGCCCGAGATAACAATCTCCGCCATCGTGCCGAACACTTGGCTTTGTTGTTTGTGCAGAGACTCTCCGCAACCGACGAGCAGGAGGATTGCGAATAGAACAACGAATGAACTGAAACGTGAACTTTGCGCGGGACAATCGTGCATGGAATAAAAAGCCTGATAGTAGACTGCGGGGATGTAGGAGCGAGCTTGCTCGCGATTCAGCGGCTGATCGCGAGCAAGCTCGCTCCTACAGGGAGGGGGTTATTTGAGCGGCGAGTTACTGCTCGTTACCTTAGCCTCCAACGCATCAATCATCATGGCCGCCACATTGAATCCTGTCTGCGCGCGGATCTCTTGCATACAGGTTGGGCTGGTGACATTGATCTCGGTGACGTAATCGCCAATCACATCCAGGCCCACCAACAAAAGCCCCTGGGCTGCAAGAACGGGACCAATGGCGTCGGCGATCTCCTGATCACGCGCGGAAAGCGGTTGCGCCACGCCTGTGGCGCCGGCAGCCAAATTGCCGCGCGTCTCGCCGGACTTCGGGATGCGCGCCAGCGAATAAGGCGCTGCTTTGCCATTGATAAGCAGAATCCGTTTGTCGCCTTTGGCGATCTCCGGGATATAGCGTTGCGCCATGATGGTCCGACTGCCGAGCTGGGTCATGATTTCCATAATCACCGACAGATTGGCGTCGTCCGGACGAACGCGGAATATAGAGGCGCCGCCCATGGCGTCCAAGGGCTTTAGTATGACGTCGCGATGCTCCGCCAGGAATTCGCGAATGTGCTCGGCGTTGCGTGCAACAAGCGTGGGGACGGTGAATTCGGGGAACTTCGCGATGGCCAGTTTTTCGTTGTGATCCCGTATCGCTCGCGGATCGTTGAAAACTTTGGCGCCGCGATGTTGCGCCAACTCCAGCAGATAGGTGGAATAGAGATACTCGGTCTCGAAAGGCGGGTCCTTGCGCATCAGGACGGCGTCGAAGTCGCTTAATGCTGACGATTGGGGTGACTCAGCTCGGTACCAGTCATGGCGATCATTAGTGAGCGTCAATTCCCGCGCATAACCCCTGATTTTTCCTCCCGTCAGCGAGACGTCCTGCTGTTGCATCGCGAAGATTTGATGGCCGCGCGTAGCGGCCTCTTGCATCATCGCGAAAGAGGAATCCTTGTAGGTTTTGATCTGGTCGAGCGGGTCGAGAATGAAGGCTATGCGCAAGTTAAACCTCCACTTTCATGTTTTCTTCTTTCATGGCTTCCAGTTCTCTGGCGGCAGCCAGCATGGCGAGCCGTCCAATGACGCCGTAAGTGTAGAAACGATTAGGAGGGTCCCCAGGATTTCCCCCGCAGTCAGGCGTCTGACAATCGGTTTCAAAAGCCAGCGGTATGAACTGCATGCCCGGTGAATTCAAATTCTCGTCAACGCCGCGCGACGTATGCACTCGGTAGAAACCGCCGACGACGAAGCGATCGATCATGTAAATCACGGGTTCCGCCACGGCGTCGTTGACGCTTTCAAAGGTGTAAACGCCCTCTTGTATTAGGATCTCGCTAACCTGTTGGCCTTCCTTGATGACGGACATTTTGTTGCGTGTCTTGCGATTAAGGTTTCGCACGTCATCCACGCTCTTTACCGTCATGATGCCCATGCCGTACGTGCCCGCGTCGGCCTTGGCGATGAGGAATGGTTTTTCGGTGACGCCATATTCTTTGTATTTCGCTTCAATGCGCGGCAACAGCATTTCCACTTGCGCGGCCAAACATTCGAGTCCTTGCTGATCGGCGAAGTTCACTTCTCCGCAGCGGGAGAAATAGGGATTGATCAGCCAAGGATCGATGCCGATCAACTCCGCGAATTCGCGGGCGACATTATCGTAATGCGCGAAATGGTTTGATTTGCGCCGTTTGGCCCAGCCCGCATAAAGCGGCGGGGAGATGACTTGATCTAGATCTTCAAGAATCGCAGGAATGCCGGCGGAGAGATCATTGTTCAACAATATGGCGCAGGGAGTGAACTTTTCGTGGCCGTCATAAGCCTCAAGCACGACGCGATTTCCCTCGCGCTTGATGGGCTCCAGCGTCAGCGTTTCGCCATCGGGCAGTTCGAGCGTCGTGGGCTTGTCGATTTCCGGCAGCAAGCTGCCAAGACGGATCTCGAAACCAGCTCGACGAAGGATGACGAGAAGGCGTGCGACATTCTGTAAGTAAAAGGTATTTCGAGTATGGTTCTCCGGGATCAAGAGCAGGCGTTGCGCATCCGGACAAATCTTATCCACCGCGACCATGCTGGCCTGCACACATAAGGGCAGGAAGTCGGCGTTCAGGTTATTGAACCCCGCTGGGAAAAGGTTCGTATCGACGGGCGCTATCTTGAATCCGCTATTGCGTAAGTCCACCGAGGAATAAAACGGGTTTTCATACTCCTGCCATTGGCTGCGAAACCAATGCTCGATGGCGGGCATGGCTTTGAGGACATGTTGCTCCAGGTCGCGTAACGGACCTGATAGGGCGGTCGTAAGGTGGGGAACCATGGTGTTGGTTTCTGTAGGGGTGAAATTGAATTCTATAGCTTAAGTCGATCCCCGCCAAAACTATGGGCAATATCTGGGTATTCCTCGGCGCGACAACAACCTTAATTCCTGCCTGATTATTCCAAAAGAACATGGCGGTCGACGCTGTCGCGGCATATCATTCCCATCGTAAAATCATGGCGTATCGCAATTGTCCATAGAACGTTGGGAGAGCTTATGTCGTTGCTTGATGATCTGAAAAAGAAGGCCGAGCAGCTTAAGACGGACGAGCAATCGCGTTCCGAGTACGGGTTACGCAACGTCGTGGCCGTGGATGACAGGCTACGAAAGATTTTTTCTTATCTGGACGAGTTGGGTAAGACGCTGGCTGTGATCAAGCCTGAGGTTGGAAAACCTTATGTTCTTGGCTCTGTCGGCAAATTTGAAGGGCTGCGTCAGGCCGAGCATTTCGCCGACTACCGACTTGGCCATATCCATGATCGCGAGTGTTATGAGACCGTTACGTTCCTGTTCAAGAGTATTGCTGCGCAGGAATTAGCCATTGCTTTTGACGATGCGCTTCTTGCTGACCGATTCGAGAAAATGCTGTGGGAGTACAACGTCGTATTCAAGCGGGACGATGTTCTGAACGAACAGAGAAAAATAACCAAGGTCAAATTTCGGATTCCCCATGAAGTGCGCTCCGAACTTTCGTTTGAAGGGGAGCATGAGGCTGGCGTGATAAAAATCGTTGGCAGAAACATAGGCCGCTTTGGGCAGGATGAATTGGCTTTTGAAGCGGATGAGGTCGATACCGCATGGCTCGACGAGTTGGCCAAGTTCATCATCACGGAACCTAACCGTTTTAAATTGATGGGTAAGCGTCAGCAAATTAATATTCCCCATCAGCCAGTGGAATTGCCGGTGCCGGAGTATGAAATTCATCAAACACCGGAAGAGGAAGAAAAGCCGCAGCCGGCCGGATTGATGGGAACTGTTAAGGGGTTGTGGGAGATTTGGAAAAAGTAGACTTCTTTCGAAACCTACTGCGCAGCCCGATATCAAGCCTGCGATGCTCAACGTACTGTTCGTACGCCTCCGCTTCTCGGATTGATCTCGGGCCGCTCGCTACGGTTTCGAAAGAAGTCTAGTAAACACAATAGGACTTACACAAAACCGCCCCAGCGGCGTTGTGTTTCCTTGCCGTACTATTCGTACTGTCTGCGTCGGCGCGCCTTGCTGGGACAGTTTTGCGTAAGTCCTGCACAATCGTTTGCAATTTCCGAGGCGCATATACTCAGAATCATGACCAAGCAGGTTAACGTTGACTCGTCTTATACGCATATTTACGCCATCGTAAAAAAAGTCCCTAAAGGTAAAGTGGCCACCTATGGCCAGATCGCCGCGCTCGCCGGCATTCCGCGTCACGCGCGCCAAGTGGGCTATGCGTTACACGCGCTTTCCGATGGCGCTGATATTCCCTGGCATCGGGTGATTAACGCTAAAGGGGAGGTCAGTCCTCGTACTTGGTCGGAGAATCATTTGTTGCAGCGGATTTTGTTGGAGGCGGAAGGCGTGGAATTCGATACCAATGGACGCGTGTCGCTGACTCGGTTCGGCTGGAAGACTTCCCGATGACAATCCCCGTTAAAAACGCTTTCCTGGTCGGCGTGTTCGATTCCGGCGTTGGCGGGTTGTCCGTTCTCAAGGAAGTGCGCGCCTTGCTGCCTCAAGTGGATCTTCTCTATGTAGCGGATTCCGGGCATGTGCCCTATGGCGAAAAATCTCCGGAATACATTCTCGCGCGATCGAAAGCGCTGACAGAATTTCTGCTGTCGCAAGGCGCGCGCGTTATCGTCGTAGCATGCAACACCGCGACCGCTGCGGCCGTAACGACATTAAGGGCGGAGTACGCCATTCCGATCATTGGCATGGAGCCCGCAGTGAAGCCCGCCGTGGCCGCGACTCGAACAGGGAAAGTCGGCGTATTGGCGACGACGGGGACTTTAGCCAGCGCTAAATTTGCCGCGTTGCTTACCCGTTATCGAGGCGACAAGACGATTCTTACCGAACCCTGCCCCGGTTGGGTAGACGCCGTCGAGCGAGGCGAACTAAGTGGCCCGGATACCGAGGCGCTGGTGGCCCGCCATGTGAAGCCTCTTCTTGCCGCGAATGTGGATGCGCTCATTCTCGGGTGTACTCACTACCCTTTTCTGCGGCCAGTCATTGAATCGATCGCCGGCCCCCAAGTAATCGTCGTCGATACCGGGGCCGCAGTGGCGCGTCAGGTAAAAAGGAAACTTGAGGAAATGGGTGAGACGCCAATTGATGGAAGGCATGGGCGGGCGATGTTCTACACAACAGGGAATGTATCGCAAGCCCGCGCGACAATGATGAAGCTGTGGCATGATTTCGCAGACGTGGATGCCCTACCGGAGCGCTAAGTACTTGTGCAAAAGTTTTCCAGCAAGGCGCGTCGACGCAGACAGTACACAGTTAGTACGGCAAGGAGAGCTAAGCAGGGGTTTCGAGCAGCATGCTGCGAGCCTGCGCAGCGGCTGTCCGATGCAGCGGACA
>DATLHW010000571.1:0-2918 GCA_035539675.1 Burkholderiales bacterium
TGTTTTCTCCTCGTGATTGACGGCTGCGCCGCAAGCACACTGTCCTTTGATGACGTTGTAGTAATGCACTACGCGTTCCTCCACGCCCCCGTATACCAGACAAACTGCTGGCCGTAAATTCTCCTTAAGACCGCTCGTTCCAAACGGAAGCTTCAGCAACTCCAATGCTTTGCCGACGTATTACTTCCAACAAACTGGCCGGAGTGGTATCTCTGCCAAAAAGGAGCAATTAGGCGGATCTGCATTCAAGTTCCACGACGCTGACGGAGCGCGCGGGGAAGCGATAGCTGATCCGGTCGCCATTCTGCAGAGAATTCACCGCTGGTTTAAAGACGTCTGGATTGAGCGGACTAATCTCCTGCCGAGGATTCTGGGGCGAGATTTCGAGGACACGACCACCCGTGACTTGCATTCCGTCGACCGCAAAACTCGCTTCGATCGCACCGGTATAGTTCATATTTGCGACGTGCAGGAAGACGGTGTTGGCGGTGCGGCTCGCCGCGATATCGAGATCATTGGGAGCGGATTTGAGATCGATGCCATGAGTCCCGTTGTGTCGCTTGAACAAGCGTGCAATCGCGCCGGCTGGTAATAAGTAACTGACGCCGGATGGGGTCTGATGGATGACCGCATTAGTGGTCCACCGGTTGCCATTGAAATCGGCGGTGGTTGCGATTTTTACGCGTGCTCCGTGCCGTTGGTAGAGGTTCATCGCGCGGGCGTGATAGACACCTGTGAGCCACTCGGTCAGGATTGGATTTGAATTGTGAGGCGCGAGGCTGAGGTGGCCTTCTGTAATGGCGATCGGGATGGAAGCTTTGTTGCCGGAAAGTGATTCTTCGAGCGCCAGCAACTTTTGTTCGATGCGGACGCGGATCATCTCCATCAATTCCTCCCAGGCTTTCTCGGGCTCCTGCTGGTATTTCCAACTGCGCAGCACGGTTTCCTTGCGCACCGGCGTTTGGCCCATCATGTGAACGGCAATGTAATCAATGTGCTCGCCGGCCTTTTCAACTATATCGGGCGCCCAGCCGTTGTCGCCCCAGCCGATTAACTTGAGCGAACGATCCCGCGCCCGCATCGCTTTCGAAAAGTCGATGGTAGCCGCGATTGCTTCGTCCTTCTTGAAGCAAGCATTGCCGTAGGAGGTTTCGTTTCCCAATTGCCAGAACTTCAGGTTGAAGGGCTCAGCATGGCCGTTGGCCTTGCGTTCTGCATGGTCGGGATCGTTCGTGTAGGAGACCCAATCCGCGGCTTCCTGCGCGTCGCCAGTGCGATTGCCTTCCTTCGTTGTGGCGTAACGCTTCTCTCCGTCACCCAGGAAATTGACGCAGTACATCGGCTCAGCACTGACGCGGCGGCAGAAGTCCACGAACTCGTGCGTGCCGGCGCGATGAGGCTCCTTCCCGCCCCAGACGTAGTTGCGGAACCAGGGACGTTTTTCCGCCGGCCCGATTCCCTCGCGCCATTTGTAGTAGCGGCTTAGCAATCCGCCGTAGCGCAACATTCCCGGCGCAAGATCGCGTGTCACGTCGACGAAATCCTTACGCCAGTCGTCGCGCTCGTAATCCCACCCCGCCTCGACGGATGAGTCCGTGGTGCCGAGCGGTTCCATGAACTGCATGTACAAATGGGGCGAGATTTCGAAGACCGGCTTTGGATCGACGCGGATCATGCCGCCCGAGCTTGCCGCGGCCTGGGCCTGCGCTTGCACAAGAGGCTGGATCTGTGTAGCTGCGATTATTCCGGCGGCGGCGCTTCCGGACCGTGTTAAGAATTCACGTCGTTTCATCCCTGGGATGTTTCGATTTTGCGCGCTCACCTGTGAAAGACAAGCCTCGGGATGGGAGGGCGCAGCATTACGGAATCACAGAATCGATGCTTGGAATGGAGCCCAACTCAGGAATCCGCCGAGGGAATAATACTCAGGGAATGAATCTTTTCTGCATTGAGCGAGAATTGGAAGTCCAGGTTCACTGGGCTGCCGGGGAAATTTCCAGATACCCTGGCGGTGACGATGGTTCGGCCGGACTGCTGGCGCGAGTTGATGACTTGAGCCTGGAATTCGTATTTCTTTCGAACATCGATGGCCCAGCGGCGGATCTCGTCAGTGCCGCGATAGGTCGCGCTTTCGTCCGTAACGGTGGCGTCGAGAGCGAAACACGCGACGAGAGAATCGATGTCATTGCGGTTGCTCGCGTCGAAATAGGAATGAATAACTGCGGGTGATGTTGTTGTCATAGAATCTCCTTTATTTCTTCATTTTGGCTGAAAATCGGATGATCAATTGCACAATGGGGACGGCATCCATGCCAAGGTCGGTCAATTCGTAGACAACGGATTGCTTGCCCTCGGTGAACCGTTGGCGGGTCGTCAGTTTGTTCCTCGTCAAGCTTCGCAGCCGCGCTGTCAAGGTGACCGGATTCACCCCCATTTCCTTCTGCAATTCAACGAAGCGCATGCCGCCGTTTCGCAGGCAGTAAATGATCGCCAGAGTCCAATAATCCCCGAACATCTTCAGGGCCTTGAGGCATTCGTCCTTTGGTCCGTATTCCTCTTTTCTGCGCGTCATCGGTTTATCTTTTAAGGTGCTTAGCAAAATAAAGCACTATAGAAAATATAGCAAGTGAGAACGCTCAAATTGTTTGTCGATGATGGCGTATTCACGCCAGAGTTACTTGAAAAAGACTGATTCTTGCGTCGCTTTGGTATCCCGCTATCCTTCCGGCAATGCGCACCATTCTATCCATTCTTGTATTTGCGTTGTGTATTGGTCGCGTCGCTGCAGATGAAAGTGCGAAGCCGTCGACGGGCATACCCCAAATCATCAAATTTGAAATCAAGGTTTACGAAACAGTAGGAACGGGTAACCAGTCAGTCGGTTTTGATTGGTATACGAGCAATGCACTTCATAACGG
>DATLHW010000572.1:0-4205 GCA_035539675.1 Burkholderiales bacterium
CCTTCTTTGCGAGATTTTCCCGAACGGATTTGAGAGTCTGGGTCATGAAGTAGGTCCTTTTTAAAGTTCTCGTGGAGTTCAGCCAAGTGCTGTTTCCATAGCTTTGACTGTACCAATCAAAATTAGAGGATTCATACTAAAACGGGCTCTCCAAATGTCGCCTTGTGATGCTTGGTCCCACGCATCGCGCCGTTTATCATAGCGACCGAGCATGACAACTCCAGGGAGAACGAAACATGACTTACTTCGTCACGGGCGCTACGGGGTTTATCGGTCGTCGCCTTGTGCAAAAGCTACTCGACCGCAAAGGCAGCATTGTTTATATCCTGGTTCGTGACGATAGCCCAGAAAAGCTCGATCCGCTTTATCAGCGTTGGGGTGTCGATAACAAGCGTGTCATTCCTGTGCTGGGAGACCTGTCTCAGCCGAAGCTGGGCATCGCTAAAAAAGATCTCGCCAAGCTCAAGGGCGCCATCAAGCATTTCTTCCATCTCGCCGCTATCTACGACCTTAAAGCGTCCGCCGAAGCGCAGCAGGTCGCCAATGTGGAAGGCACGCGTCATGTCATCGAACTCGCGGAGGAAGTTGGGGCGGAATGTCTGCATCACATGAGTTCAATCGCCGCCGCCGGTTTATACGAGGGCGTGTTCCGGGAGGATATGTTCGATGAGGCGGAGGGGCTCGATCATCCTTATTTCCGCACTAAACATGATTCGGAAGGCCTGGTGCGTAAGTCGTACAAGGGCGCTTGGCGCATCTATCGTCCGGGCCTGGTCGTGGGCGATTCGCAAACCGGCGAGATGGATAAGATCGATGGCCCCTATTACTTTTTCAAACTGATTCAGAAGGCGCGCCGCATTCTCCCGCCGTGGGTTCCGACCATTGGCATCGAAGGCGGCCGGATGAACATTGTGCCGGTCGATTTTGTCGTCAATGCGATGGACCATATCGCGCATAAGCGCGGACTCGACGGCAAGTGTTTTCACCTAACCGACCCAGAGCCGAAGCGTGTCGGCGACATTCTGAATATCTTCGCGAAGGCGGCGCATGCGCCGATGATGTCGGTTCGCATTAATGCGTTGATGTTCAGCTTTATCCCGAATTCCGTGAAGAAAGGCATGATGGCGTTGTCGCCCATTCGCCGGATTCGCGATCAGCTGATGAAGGATTTGGCGTTGCCGCCGGATCTGATGCGGTTCATCAATTACCCGACTCGTTTCGATTGCCGCGATACGCTGGCCGCCTTGAAAGGGGCGGATATCGAGTGTCCATCCTTGGAGGATTATGCGTGGCGGCTTTGGGATTATTGGGAGCGTCATCTCGATCCCGACCTATTCATTGATCGCACGTTGAAGGGCAAGGTAAAGGATAAGGTCGTGGTGATCACCGGCGGCAGTTCCGGCATTGGCAAGGCAGCCGCCATCAAGATCGCCGAGGCCGGCGCCAAGGTGGTGATCTGCGGGCGCGATGTGGAGAAATTGGAGGCGGCGAAGAAGGAGATTGAAGTCGCCGGCGGCAAAGTATGGGCTTATGAAGCGGATGTGGCCGACATGGCGGGCGCCGAGAAATTCGTACAAGCGGTGCTGAAGGACCATGGGACCGTGCATGTTCTGGTCAACAACGCTGGGCGCTCCATTCGGCGAGCGGTCGAAAATTCCTACGAACGTTTCCACGACTTCGAACGGACCATGGCGATCAACTATTTTGGCGCGCTTCGCGTCACCATGGGGTTCCTGCCTGTCATGACCAAGCAGCGTTGTGGGCACGTCGTCAACATCTCGTCCATTGGGGTATTGACCAACGCGCCGCGTTTTTCCGCTTATGTGGCGTCGAAGGCCGCGTTGGATGCCTTCACCCGTTGCGCCGCATCGGAATTCGCCGATACGGGTGTGGAATTCACGACGATCAACATGCCCTTGGTCAAGACGCCGATGATCGCTCCAACCAAGATCTATAATAATATTCCGACGCTCAGCCCCGAGGACGCCGCTGATCTGATCGCCGAGGCGATTATCTACAAACCGCCGCGTATCGCGACGCGTTTGGGTGTGGCCGGGGAAGTTCTGCATGCCGTCGCGCCGAAGATTTCTCAGGTCATCATGAATACATCGTTCCGCATGTTTCCCGATTCGGATGCGGCCGCTAGCGGGAAAGCAGGGGAGGGGAAGCAGTCATCGGCGGATATGGTGGCGATGGCGCAGTTGATGCGGGGAATACATTTGTAATCGATGTTTGGGACACGGATTAAATGAATTAGGACGATGAATCTGTGTTAATCCGTTCTATCCGTGCCCCTCTATTTTTTAGCCGAGGTTTTATGAAACTCAAAGTTGGTGATCCCGCTCCGGAATTCAAAGGCAAGACCACGGACGGCAGCGAAGTCAAACTCTCCGACTTTCGCGGGCAGAAGTTGGTGATGTATTTTTACCCCATGGATGACACGCCGGGTTGCACCAAGCAGGCTTGCTCGTTGCGCGATCACAATACCGATATCAAGGCGAAGGGCGCCGCTGTGCTTGGCGTATCCACGCAAGATGAAGCGTCGCATCAGAAATTTACAAGCAAATACAACCTTAACTTCCCATTGTTCGCGGACAAAGGCGGGGAAGTAGCCAAGGCTTACGGCGCGATGGGAAGCGGCGGCGTGTTATCGATGGCGAAGTCGTTTGCAGGGATTGCCGATCGGGTAACGTTCGTCATCGATGAGAATGGGAAGATTGCGCATATCATCGATAAGCCGAATACGGCGAATCACGCGGAGGAAGTGTTGGCGTTGCTGTGAGTTTTGATCGCCTTTAAGCCCCTCTCTCCCTTGAGGGGAGAGGGTGATGGTTCAAATTGACGCCGCTGTCACTCTGCCTCTCCTTTTCTAAAGTAGGGAACGAACAATTTTTGGCGGCGTTATGAATGCCGTTTTACAAACTCACTAACCAAATCCGCCACTTCATCGGAAAACATCAACGTCACATGCCCAATGCCGACGAGGCGAACATTCTCGGCATGCGCCAGACGACAACTCGCTTGCGGACTCACGAGATTATCGTGCGCGGTATAAATTGACGTAATCGGCGTGGACGTCGGTTGCATTTCATTTCGGTTCAAGTCAGTGAGCCAACGATCGTTCAATTGCAATTGCCGCAGATTTTCGGCCAATGGGATCGTCGCCAGAGCGGTGCCATGATGGGGCGTACCGATGGTTACCAGTCCCGCTACCCGATGGGCGCCATCGAGTTTCTGTAAGTAGCTGCGTGACACAAGTCCGCCCATGCTGTGCGTGACGAGCAAGATTTTCGACCATCCGGTTTCCGCGAAAATGTCTTCCACGCGTTGAGCGAGTTGCCGAGCGTAGTCGTCGATATTGCCGAGAATTGGTTCGAGATCGATCGTGTAGCAGCGGTCGATTCCACGTTTCACGAGCGCTTTGCGCATCCACCACCATGCGGCGCCATTGCAGACAAGGCCGTGCACCAGTAAGACGGGCATTCCTTTCGCCGATAGTGGCGAGTCGGGTTGATTGAATCGCTTGTTGAAGGGCATGAACACATGAAGTATCGCCGTTTGGTTCAGCCATTCCTTGTAGATCAATCGCAGCCAGCGAGCAAGCCCAATGCGCCGTGTCGCCGGCTCCTCGGTGGTAAAGCGAGCCGATGCGATAAAGGTGCGTAAAACGATTACTAGCCACGACAGCAGCGTCGCGAAAATAATGAATGGGCCGACAGCCCAGAGCGGCCAGTCGTAGCGGTTGGCAAACGCCAATGCCGGTCCGCCGAAAGCGAATACTTCGAAGAGGAGTAGTGCGAGGGTGGCGGTGGCGAGCATATGATGTCGGGTAGTCAGGGTATTGCGAGTATATTTCACATAGACGCCCGTACGGCAAAGCCAGGGAGAAAAACATGAATGCACGAACGCCCGCCATCAATCGCGGACTCACGGAGCTGGAGGATATATTCCAGAGCCAGCGGAAAGCATTCCGTCATGCGCCTAATCCGACGGCGCGTGAACGTCGCGATCATCTGGGCGCTTTGTATCGAATGCTGGTGGAGAATATCGACGCCATCGCGGCTGCCATCGATGCGGATTTTGGCCATCGCTCCAGCCACGAAACAAAACTGCTGGAGCTGTTCCCCTCCATACAAGCGGTGCGTCACGCGCGAAGCAAAGTGGCGAAGTGGATGCGCCCGGAACGAAAGCCCACATCAATATGG
>DATLHW010000573.1:0-5870 GCA_035539675.1 Burkholderiales bacterium
GTTCGCAAGAGCGTGCGGCTGTCAAAGTCCCACCCGACAATGATGATGGACTCCTGAGCCTGCAAGGCCGCATCGGCGAATGCGGCGAAGTAATCTTCGCCATCGACGAGGAATGCGGCCCGATCAGCGCGTGATATTCGCCAGCAGTTGTGGCCTTCAGCCAGGATTTGGGGACGACTATTAGTCCGCGCGTCTGAATATTGGCTCTGATAACGCTCCGGCATGGCGTTCATGATGGCCTCGTGATATTTAAATTTTAGAAGATTGCTTAGAACCTGTTTACGATCTGTAGCGAGCGAGGCGAGATTGAGGCGAGGAGCGAACACGTACAAATGATACGTCGAGCACCGGAGCCTCAATATCGCCTTGTGCAGTAAGATCGTAAACAGGTTCTTACTGGCGATTGCCCCAAGGCGCCTTACGATGCTGCTTCGTCTCATCCTTTTGTTGATCGGTTTGCCTTTCAATTCCTCTGCCTTGATCGATGGGCTGGTTGTCTTCATTCGTCGAAGGCGCAGCCTGCGTGGAGCCGTCGTCGCCGCCATTTAGCGCTGCGTTGGCCGGTGCGCCTTTCTTCGGCGCCGCCTGCGACGCTTGGCGTTGTCCCTCCACTAAAAACTCATCGACTTTTCGTTCCGCATCGGTCCAACCGCCCGACCCTTCGTGATTGGAAGCATCATCATCGGAATGCTGTTCATCGGCGATGTGGCCGATCATTCGACGCCGCTTGTTCGCCATGTCGCGATCCGCCATCGCTTCCGGTCCGGCATTGATGAACGTCTCCGCTGGCGTCGCAGGGACTTTAGGAATGTGTTGGCGATATTGAATGGGTTTGGTCATTTCCGACCTCGCTGAAAGATGTCATTGGTATCTAAGCAAGGCATATGCCACGGGTTTACGCGGGGGTGATGGACCACTCGTAATCGGAGAGGGAAATCGCGCAATCGGCGGCCCGACAATCCGTACGCGAATAAGGACAATCACCAAGCAAAGTCCACTCCTACAAAAGGGAGTTATGTTTACTGAAGCGCTTTGTAAGAATTACCTGACAGACACGTATTAATTACGAAATTCTGAGGAAGATAAGGTATGTCACCGCAGAGATATTCAATAGCGGCGCGCAGAGAATGACAGAGGGGAAATAAGCCTCGTTGAGAGGAGAAAATGGACTCTTGGCACGTCCATTGCTTAGTTAGGAGTTTGACGTGTTAAGGATTGGATTCTGACATTAGCGTACGTGGAGTTATGCAAGGCCACGCCGCTCAATTGCAGAATTACCGTTCCCTCTTCGCCCGTTTTCAATCTCCTTGTGCGGGCGCTTTTTATTCGTAGTCTGGGTGCTTGGTTGATGGAATGAGCATCCAAAAGTAATTCCGTTTAAAGCCCCTCTCCCGCAGGCGGGAGAGGGGCTTAACTGATATTCGCGTTACGCGCCTTCCGCATCCTCATCCAAAGAATCCACCTCTTCCTCCGAAGCAGAAGCTTCTTGAACTGCAACATTCGCTTTTCTCTCAAACGCCACAGCAAAGAACCCATCGGTCCCATGATGATGTGGCATCAGTCGCATGGATTCGCCACAATCAATCTGCACGTGTTGCTTAGCCAATGCTTCTTGCGCATTGATCTGGAAGAAGTCCGCATGGTTGGCCAGAAAATCCTCGACGACTTCCTCATTCTCCTCGCGTAACAAACTGCATGTTCCATACACGAGTCGTCCACCCGCCTTCACCAAGGTTGCAGCGGAATGGAGAATGGCGCGCTGCTTCGCGGCCAATTCGACGAGATCTTCCGGTGTCTGCCGCCATTTGAGATCGGGATTTCGACGCAAGGTGCCTAGTCCACTGCAAGGCGCATCAACAAGCACGCGATCCATCTTGCCGGCGAGGCGTTTGATCTTGCTATCGCGTTCGCTGTCGATGCGTTGCGGTTGAACGTTGGAGAGCCCCGAACGCGCCAGGCGAGGCTTCAGGTTATTGAGCCGTTTTTCCGATACGTCGAAGGCGTAGATACGTCCCTGCGTTTGCATCAGTGCGCCGATCAGCAGCGTTTTTCCGCCGGCGCCCGCGCAAAAATCCACCACCATGTCGCGACGTTTCGGCGCGAGCAGCAAGCCGAGAAGTTGGCTTCCTTCATCCTGCACTTCCACCTTTCCCGCCAGAAACAACGGATGCTTCTGCAATGGCAGCTTATCCACCAACCGTACGCCAATCGGCGAGTAAGGCGTCGGCAACGCTTTGACGCCTTCCTGCTCGAACTGCTTCAGCACCTCTTCGCGGCTTGCGAGCAACGTATTGACGCGTAGGTCCAATGGCGCGGATTCACGCAACGCGGCTGCGATGGTCAATGTTTCCGGTTCGCCATATTGCGCGACGAGTTTCTCCGCGATCCAATCGGGTAAATCCGCTTGAACGGCAAAGGGCAAGGAGGTCATATCAACGCCCTTCGCTTTCGCCAGCCACTCCGCCTCGCCACGTTTTAAAAGCGGCTCGACTTCGCGCATGTTGGCGCCGTCGAGCTTAATGAGCGCCAGCAAAGCCAGTTCTCTTGGCGTGCCTTTCGGCGCCAGCGCTTCCAGCAAGCGGCGCCGCCGCAATATGGCGTAGACCATCTCGGCGACTTGAGCGCGTTCGCGACTGCCGAGCTTGGGCCGATCACGGAAAAAATGTCGAAGCGCCACATCCGCCGGAGCCTCCATTGGAAGAATCATTCGGAGGGCATCGATAATGTGGGACAGTTGATAGTTAGTTGTATGCATTGCCGCGACTTTTCAGTTTATGTTCATTAGTGAAACTAAAGGCTATGTGGGCAAAAGTATCTCACCCAGTTGCTACCTATAACTCCCTCCCCTTCAAGCATGGGTATCTACACAAGTCCGCTTTAAGCCCCTCTCCCCTCAAGGGAGAGGGAGTGTTCGTGGCTGTACCGACTTGTGTGGACATCTTTGCCCTTGAGGAGAGAGGGGCGTTCTTCAAACCTCGTAGAGAAATCGCAAGCGTTACTTGTTACCCCGCCTTACTAAAATCGCGTCCCTCGTTTATTCCGAAGCAACCAGCAACTCCGACGCGATCAATTCAACAGGCGCGTTATCTTTACGATCTGTTCTGACAATTCTCACCGGCAAATAATGCCGCTCCGGCGCCAGCCAGACATCAAGGCTGTCATCTCCTTTTCTCACCGCTCGGCGCACGTGTAAGGTTCGCACATCCCCAAATGGCAACTGCAACGTTTCCTCGCCGACAATGGAGAAGTGATACGTATCCAACTTGCGGCCCGTCACAACGGCGAGTTGCAACTCGCTTTCCTTCGGCGGGGAGAACGCGAACTGGAATAGCACGCTCATCAAATCCTGCGCTCCCGGAAGCAATGACACCTTGCGGGACGCCACGCCATCCACCATTAATTGCAGCGACTGCTCCGGCCAATCGAATGTTGCGCTTTCGCTGGGCTTATCGCTACGGTGATTCACGAAAGTATCGGGCCGCAGTCCGTTTTCGGTTATATCGCCGACGCTCGTCTGGACCAGCCACATCGATTTCAACAAACCGACAAGGCCAGTTGTCTTCGTGAAAGACTGCAAATCATAACGATTGCCCGTCCGCTCCCACCGATACTCCGCTTGCCCCGCGCTTAGTCCACCCCAGCTCACTGAAAATCGGATCAACAAACGGCTCGGCAGCGATCCTGCTTGCGGGGCTTCGGCAACCGGCGGCGCTTCGACGGAAGGCTCCGTCGCAACAGGCGATTCGGCGGGTGGCGCTTGTTCGACTATCGGCGGCGTTTCCGCCGGCGCTTGCATCTCCACCGGCGATTCCACATGTTCTGGTAGCGTCCTCGGTATCCTTCGCGCACGATGCTTAGGCTTTTCAGGCGGCGAAACAACTACTGGCGTCGGCGATTCGACAACAGGCTCGACCGGCTTCATCGGCGCAAGCCTGGCTTCAATTACGTGCGGCGCCGGCGCCTCCTGCTCAGGCGCCTCAACCTGGAGATTGAGGATCAACGCCAAATGAATAAATCCCGAGACAACGCAGGCGATAACAAGGGTTCGGCGCCACGTGTGCATAGTAGTAGCGCTCATCACTCGTGCAGCGGTGTCAGTTGAACTTCAACGCGACAAGCCGCTGCTCCACCACCGTCCCATCCTCTTCCTGAATCACCTTGACTGGAAAGAAAGATTTCCGCTTGGCAAGCCAAAACTGCGTCTTCCGCTCGCCATTATCGGCGGCGTAACTGTAATGCAGGGTTTCGAACTTGCCGGCGTCCGTCGTCACGTCGGTCTCATCGACAAACTGGTAATGATAGCTTTGCACACGTCGGCCATCCGCGACGGTCGCCGTCATCGTTTCCTTTTTGGGCGCGCGAAAGAAGAACTGATAAAAGAGCGAGGACCAATCCTGCGTTCCACGTTCAAGCGCGAGGGTTTCCGTTTTTCCATTGTTATTGAGAGTGATTGTGCTATTGCCCCAATCGAAATGCGCGGACCGGATTTTTTCCTTTTGGCCGGAGGTTTGCTTTTCCTCGTAGAACTCGGGTTTGAGACCTTGGGCGGTCACTGCGCCCTTGCTGACGCGAGTGAGGCGGTGCTTGCCTAGCAAGGTCGCGAGCCCTTCCGGCTTTGCATCGCTCTCAATCTGGTACTTGCCCTTACTGGACGTGAAGGTTTCCTCCACGCGCCCAAGTAGCAGATTGTTTCGGTACATCTCGAAAGTCGCCTTCACGGATGACGGCGGCGCGGCGACCGCAAGCGTGGGCAATAAAGCCATCAGAGCGAAACATACTCGCATCTTCAATGATCTCCCGGTGAAATAAGCGCCCCGTCGTATTGGGGGCCGCCTACCAGAAAGACCCTGCCGTCCTCGGTTAGTTTCAATCGCCCTTCCACGAACCAACGCACCGCCAGCGGATAAACGCGATGCTCCTGCACAAGAACGCGGTCAGCCAATGTATCGGGCGTGTCTTCATTAAGCACCGGCACAGCCGCCTGAACAACTATAGGACCGTGATCCAAATCAGGCGTGACGAAATGTACGGTGCAACCATGGATCTTTACGCCAGCCTCAATTGCGCGTTCATGCGTGTGCAAACCGGGAAAGACTGGCAGCAGCGAGGGATGAATATTGATGAGGCGACCGCGATAACGGTTAACGAAACCTGGAGTCAGCACGCGCATGAAGCCGGCCAGCACGACCAAATCGGGCGAGTATTTATCGATCTCCGCCGCCAACGCCGCATCAAAGCTTTCCCGGTCGGAAAACGATTTGTGATCCAAGGCAATCGTCGGAATGCCGCGCTCGCTGGCCAGCTGTAATCCCAACGCGCCGGGACGATTGCTGATGACGGCGGCGAAGCGAGCAGGAATATCGGCATTGAGCAGCGCCCCGAAATTACTGCCACGGCCGGAAATTAGAACGACGATGTTTTTCACGTGAATACCTGTTGGAGTTTTTTGGGCGTGGGGACTTAGCGAAAATCGCGAATCAGGCAGCCCCCCTCTCCCTTGAGGGGAGAGGGCCGGGGAGAGGGTGAAATGCCTGAAATTGGCTACGCCGTCACCCTCTCCCCAACCCCTCTCCCCTCAAGGGAGAGGGGCTTACTAAGAGCCTCATTCAACGACAGTCTGCGCCTCACCCGCCCGTCGCTCGGTGATTTCACCGATACGCCACACCGTCTCGCCAGCGGACTTCAATTGCGCCATCGCCGCATCCGCATGCTCACGCGCGATCACGACAACCATTCCCACGCCGCAGTTGAACACGCGATGCATCTCGCTCTCGTCGACATTGCCATGCTGTTGCAACCAATTGAAAATCGGCAACCGGGTCCACGTGCTCTTATCCAGCTTTGCCGTATAACCGTCGGAAAGTATGCGC
>DATLHW010000574.1:0-2002 GCA_035539675.1 Burkholderiales bacterium
GTCTTCGAGAACCACCGCCTTGGCCAGACGCTCCGCCGGAACGTGCGTCAGTTTCGCGGTCTCCGTGCTGCTATGGCTGTGTGGATGACTAAGCACCTCGTATTCAATACCCTGTTGCGTCATATAGTCCTTGAGTGTCGCAGCAATGGTCATGGTCGTAATCTCCTTGTTTCGCGGTTAGTGACGCCAAATTTAATTAAAGCACTTCAAAATGGCCGCTTTATGAAATTCGGATTGAGAATGACGAGAGCAGAGGAACAATCCGAATATTATTTGACAGGCGATTCGATGTACGGTTCGCCGCTTAGAATCGTGCACAAAATAACTTCCCGATTTGGACCCGTCTGACGGGATGCGCTACATACCCGGAGGGCGCAAGCGATCAACCTTTCGCCGTTGCCGATCGTCCCGCGTCATGCCGCAACCATGTGAGAAATTTCGACGCGGCGCATGGTTCGGCGTAGAGAAAACCTTGCGCCATCTCGCATCCCTGTTCTTGAAGGAAGGTTTGTTGCTCTTCCGTTTCAACGCCTTCGGTAATCACTTTGAGCTTGAGGCTGTGCGCCATTGCAATGGCGGCGGTCATGATCGCACCGTGTTCGGCCCTGTTGCTGGCAAAGTCGATCAGGGAGCGGTCTATCTTGAGCTCGGTCGGACCAAAATAGCTTATATAGCTGAGCGAGGAGTAGCCGGCGCCGAAGTCGTCGATCGCGACGCGTACGCCGAGCGCCTTCAGTTGGGCGACAGTCGCACGGTTCTTTTCGCTCCCATTCAGCAGCAACTGTTCGGTGATTTCGATGCATAGATGTTCCGGCCCCAGGCCGGTTGCGGTAAGCGCACGCTGGATGATCTGTACAAGATTGCCCGCCTTGAACTGCGAAGCCGATACGTTGACCGATACGCTAAGCGGCGACGCGCCGCTCAAGCGCCACAGCGCCGCCTGATGACATGCCGCGCCGATCACCCACTCCCCTATCGCGACGCTCATTCCAATCTCCTCCGCCAGCGAAATGAAGGCGTCGGGCAACAGCATGCCCAGATCGGGATGATTCCAGCGAATCAACGCCTCGGCGGCGAGCGGCCTTCCATCGACAAGCGAGACGATGGGCTGGTAATGCAATTCGAACTCGTGGCGCTCCAGAGCAACGCGCAAACCGGCGCTAAGCCGCATGCGCCGCTCCATCCGCGCGGTCAATTCCGGACGGTAGAACTGAAGATGGTTTCGCCCCTCTGCCTTTGCATGGTAGAGCGCGCTATCGGCAAAGCGCAGCAGAGTGCGTGAATCCTGTGCGTCTTCTGGGAAAAGACTCACGCCGATACTGACGCCAAACCGTACTTCATGGCCGGCGATATGCGCCAGTTTGGCGCATTCGGTCTGCATCTTGTCGGTGACTATCAGGATGTCTTCCTCCTTGTGGATCTCCGGCAACAATATGACGAACTCGTCGCCGCCCATGCGGCCCACGACATCGGTCTCGCGCACCGACGCCCGCAGTCTGTTCGCGACGATTTGCAGCAGTTCGTCGCCCGCTTCATGTCCCAGGCTATCGTTGACTTGCTTGAAATGGTCGAGGTCGAGAAACACGATGGCAAGCTGAAGTTGATGACGCCGCGCCGCCGTAATCTGACGTTCGATCTCGTCGCTCAGGTAAGCGCGATTGACGAGTCCGGTCAGCGCATCGAAATGAGCAAGGCGCGCAAGCCGGTATTCCGCATCTTTGCGCTCGGAAACATCATGCACCTGGAATAAATAGCAAAATGGTTCGTCGTTCTGACGCAACAGCGATACGCTGACCAAGGTCCAGACATCTTTGCCGTTCTTGTCGCGATAGCGTTTCTCAAACTGCTCGGAAGTAGAGCGCCCGGATAGCAACTCATGCAGGTAGCCGGCCTCTTTCGCCTGTTCTTCCGGATGGGAAAACGCCGTTTGATCAGCCCCAATCAATTCGACTTCGCCACAGTCGAGCAACTTGCAAATAGCGCCGTTAACCTGCAAAAAATG
>DATLHW010000575.1:0-5471 GCA_035539675.1 Burkholderiales bacterium
TAAGGGGCGCACCACAAAGCTCAATTCCGATAAGGTCTTACTCACCCTCATCATCAAGGGGACGCGCTCGCCATGATGATCCACTGGGCTGCCAATGGGCGATAACTTAACGCCCAGGCGATTAAAATGCCCTGCTAACGAAGGCTCCGTCAAAACATACAACGTCTCGATCTCTTGCCGTCTCGCCATCTCAAGCATTCCGAGATACAAGCCAACTGGTATATAGGGAAAACGAGGCCGATTGATAGCGCCGAAATCCTCATCCGTTATGGCGATGGACCGTTTTTCTTCGTTCTTGCGACGTCGATATTTTCCAATGACCGCCAAGCGCGATACTTCCGCAATGGCGAAGCGGGAACGCTCCACCGGATCGATAAACTTATAGTTCAGGGACCGACCACACGCTTTTTCAAACGGCAGTGGGAAGAAGGGCTGATCGTTTCGTGGCCGAATCAGGCGAATGCAGCCGACATACTCTTTCGATTGCGCTGACCGCATCAAACAATGCATTGAATCCGCATCATATTCATCCGTTTCCTGCTCCAAGGGGTTTTCCGGCTCCCAACCCAACTCTTTGCAGTAAACCTGATGCCTGACGTGGTAAGCCTCTCGCTGCGCTTGCGGCGATAAGGCCGGCTCAACACTGAAATACTGACAAAAATTTTTGCGTAAAGAAACAAACTCACGCAGCAATATTAAGGATTGTTTTATGCTCATGTTCCCCCCTTCTTGCTCTACGGCATGCGACTCGTTGTGAAGGACAAATCAGAGTAAATCCATTACATGCGCAGTATGCGCCACTTCTACATACAAGCCGAATTTTCGTGCATTCCTCCACAGGGGGGGCGCTGTGGCCTTTTGATATCGCCTCGCAAATTATGCGGCGCTTGAAATGGATACGGAGCCACAGCTTCCGGCAGCTGCACTGAAATGAAAAATGAGATTTCTTGCGGTTCCTGGACCAATATTAAAGAGCGTCTGAAAAATTACATTTCCCGCTCACCAAATTTATGGCCAAACGTAAGCGATTGCCCTGGGACCGATATCACAGGTAATGCGCTGCTCGTTGGAATATTCAGCGCCGTCCTCTTCCCCTTCCCAGGGAATTATCTGGAAGATCGGGCGTAAACTGAATCTCTATTTTTCCAGGTTTTTCTAGCAGACGCTGTTTAGCTGCGGAAGGGATCAAATTGCCGCTCATCTTGCAGTACTTTGAGTTAAAGGGCCCTGTCAGACCGTTGCTCAATCTGAAAACTCCCGACTCGATATCTTTCCCATCATCCGTTACTGTTACATACAAAGATCTAAACTTTGTCTCACCGCCAATGGGTGGTGCGGTCTGACTTTTGGGCGCCCCCAAGAATTCGTCGTTTACGGCGCTTAATTCCAGTGAGTTGAGGGGATCAAGTGCTATACCGGATCTTGAGTTCCCAGACGTTACAGCTTCATGCTGAGATTGAGCTTGCCCTAGTTGAATTGGCGTGCCAGGCGCCGGCAGATTAGGAGTGGAGGGCGCCATCGCACTCGTAGCGTCACCTGAGTTTGTCGTGGGCGTTACGGGTTCCCGTGAATCACTGCCAAGCGCCATCTGAGATTGTTTCCGGATAATGGGCAAGGTGTAAGTTAATAATTCCCGTGAGAGTGAGAGGTCATCCTCTCGGCCAAAAATGTTATCTGTTGGAGTATCACGAACTTGTTGATTATCTAATTGATGTATTCTGTGACTTGCTCGAATTAAATTGATCGCTTCCTCTAAAGTTTTATTAACACGAAGATACGGTTGCAGTTCCGCGTTCCACTCTCGGCGTTTTAAATCCAATAGTGGCTGCATGAGCGGTACTAATTCAGAAATATATTTGTCCTCTACTTGCTTATGTTGTTGCGCGTATCTCTGGACTACAGCATCCGGACTTCCTCCGTTCAGATCCCCCATCTCCCTTTCATCCTCTAGGACGCTCATTTCTTGCTGTTCTTCTTCTCTTAAACTAGAACGCTTAAAATCGTGGTCATCGACAACTACAGCAATTACCGATTTCCAATTTTCACTCACATTAGGGAAATCAGTTGTTATCTCCCGCTCACCAAGAAGATATGGTTTCACCATCTGATTATTATCCTGCAACAACAGGCGTTGTAATTCCAGAACTCGATTGGTGGCTATAGGCGTGTACCTATGAAGTAGTTGCTGGTGGGCATTGAAGAATTGAGGAATTTCCTCTGCTGCTATGAACTGGCCAGACGTAATTAACGTATTTACTTGGGTGCTTAGCCGATCAGCTTCTTCATGTATTGTTTGTTCTTGTATAGGATCGTTCATACTTTCCCCTATTAAAATGTTTAGACACTTAGTAAGTCTAACTGCCTACCATCAAAACTGGGGACACGTTCTTCCACTATCTTGATGGGGAATTTTCTGATGTTCAGCATCCGCTCCGTCGGGTTCTCAGGCTCGTTCATCTCCGAAGCCGTTTGATGCTCTTCATTCATAACGCCCCCTATGCAACCGGCGTTTATTTTAGATTACTCATCACGTTTACGCCTTGCGCTAATGATGGCCGCTTGATCGTTATTTTTATCAGAGGTTACTTATAAATATTCGGCGAAATAAGCGGCAGGCGCCAACATGAAACGTCAGGCAAGCAATTCCTTTGACGTAGCCGTGAATTGCTTTTCCCACTCCAAGTATTGCTCCAGCGGAAGCGGCTTGCTTAACACATAACCTTGAATCTCATCGCAATCGAATTTCGACAAAAGCGCCATTTGCTCCATCGTTTCGACGCCTTCGGCCACCACTCTTAACTCAAGCGAATGGGCCAGCGATATCACCGTGTAAACGATGCTGCGATCCGTCGGATTATTGGTTATGTTCGCGACGAAACTTCTATCGATCTTGAGTACATTGGCGGGCAAAGTGCCAAGATGGCTCAGTGAGGAATAGCCAGTGCCGAAATCATCGATGGCGATACCGATGCCCATCGCCCTAACCGCCTTCAGTTTAGGAATATTGGCTTCGGCGTTTCTCATCATCAGACTTTCGGTGATTTCCAGGTCCAGACGAGGGTTGCCATTGCCGCTCTTTGCTAATGCACTCATCAGCGATGGGATGAAATTTTTTTCGTCCAGTTGGACACGGGACACATTGACCGCAATACGTGGAATCGGCAATCCCGCTTGCTCCCACTGTTTTTGATCCTCCAATGCCCTTTCCACAACCCATGCGCCAACGTCGTTGATCAATCCAGTTCTTTCCAAAATGGGGATAAACGCCGCCGGCATCACCGTTCCTCGCTCTGGGCAATTCCAGCGCAACAATGCTTCCACGCCGGACACGGTTCTTTTTGCGATATCCACCTTTGGTTGGTAGTAGAGCGTGTATTCGTTTCGCTCCAACGCATGACGAAGCGACGTCTCCATGGAGAGTTGTTCGGCGATGCGAACGTTCATCTCGGGGTGGTAGAACTGGAAGTTATTTCGGCCGATCTCCTTCGCTCGATACATGGCGGCATCGGCGTTTTTCAGCAGCGTTTCCGGGTCGCGTCCATCGTGCGGAAAAAAACTGACGCCGGCGCTGGCGCTAATCGTGAATTCCTGCCCCGCCAACTCCATGGGCTCGGCCAGCGACGCGAGGATTCTTTTCATGACGCCCACAATGGGGGGGCTGGAAACGGAGGATCCATCGACTTGTGGGCCGCCAGTCAATGACGCAGCGGGATAGGCGGGATCGGGCAGGAGGAGCACAAATTCGTCGCCGCCCAGACGGGCCACCGTATCGCTTTTGCGTAGCGAGGCGCCCAGTCGTTCCGCCACGACAAGGAGCAACTCATCGCCAGCGCTGTGACCCAACGTATCGTTAATCAATTTGAAGCGGTCCAAATCGAGGAAGACGATCGCGACGGTGTAACTAGGGCGTTGCGCCAACGCGACTGCCTGCGCCAGACGATCAAGCAGCAGATTACGATTCGGAAGTCCTGTGAGATTATCGAAACTCGCCTGACGCTTTAGTTCCTCTTCGTAATCCCGCGCATTCGTAATGTCGTTCAAGATGCAGACAAAGTGGGTGAAGGTTCCCTCTTCATCACGGACTGGCGCAATGTGTAAATCATTCCAGAACAAACTGCCGTCCTTACGGTAGCTACGCAACGCGGCGCGGCCTTCGCGATTCTCTCGCAACGCTGTCTGGATCTCCGTTAGTCCGGTTTGCTCTTTGTCATCGCCGAATAGAAAACCGATGTCTCGCCCAAGCGCGTCCTCTCCGCGATAGCCGGTAATGCGTTCAAAAGCTGGGTTGACATACTCGATCAGATTAGCCGGCGTCGTGCAATTCGTGATGACAATCGCGTTGATGCTCGATTCAACCGCGCGGTTCTTTAGCCGCAGCGCCGCCTCGAATTGTTTACGCTCGTCCACCTCCGAAACAATTCTTGCATAGGCTTCGGAAAGCTCCGCTGTTCGCTCTTGAACACGTAGTTCCAGTTCGTCGCGCGCTTGTTGAAGCGCTTTTTGAGCGAGCTCGCGTTCGCCGATCTCGGCTTGCAATCGCGCATTCGCATGGGAAAGCTCGGCAGTGCGTTGCACGACACGCACCTCCAGGTCGTCCCGAGCATGCTGCAACGCCGACTCCGCGCGCTGGCGCACCGTGATCTCTTGCTGCATCTGCACATTCTGCTCAGCAAGTTTCACTTGCATGTTGTGCAACGCGAGATGAGTGTTGATGCGCGCCAGAACTTCCGAGATCTGAAATGGCTTGGTGATGTAGTCGACGCCGCCCGCTTCAAAACCGGCGATCTTGTCGGTGGCCTCTTCCAGCGCGGTCATGAAGATCACCGGAATATCCTTGGTGGTCTCCGTGGCTTTCAAACGTCGACACGTTTCAAAGCCGTCCCACTCGGGCATCATGACATCCAGCAAGATGAGGTCCGGCTCGACGAATTTAGCTCGCTTGATTCCCTCTTTACCATTGCGAGCGACGGCGACCCGGAAGCCGTGATCTTCCAAATGGTCCACCACCACTGCGAGATTCGTGGGGGTATCGTCGATAATAAGAATCGTATGGGGTTGAGGTTCTGCCCCCGAGGTTATGTTCATTTTAGGCTCTTCTCCTCCGCCTGCGCTGTTCGGCTCTAATCGTCGGCCGCTCGCTACGAATTTCACAACCTATTGAAAATACCTGCCCCTCTCAGAACGCTTTTTAAAAGTCGCTAGCCCATCCGCCTCGAAGCCGAGGCCCCCCTACTAAGCGGATACCGACATAGTTAAATAGGTTCTCAGACCGAGAGCCTGCCATGACCCTGTGCCACTTGCAAGGACCTAATAAACCTCATCGATTTTCAGCAATTCAAATTGACTACCTATCGCGTGAATAATAAAGTACGCCAGTGCTCGAAACCAATTCATCCATTCCTGGCTGGTACGGAAAAATCCCCTCTTTGGGCGATTTCGCGTCGCGTCGCTTGCCGCAAGAATTCATTTCC
>DATLHW010000576.1:0-5334 GCA_035539675.1 Burkholderiales bacterium
GAGTAAGCATTGCGGAAATCGGCATCAGACCACCGCCCAATGTCTTCGCAATTAATGCAACATCCGGTTTACGCGGCCATGCTTCACTGGCGAGAAAGCGACCTGAACGTCCAAGCGCGGTTTGCACTTCATCGGAAACCAGCAACGCTCCATGCTTTATTGTAAGGTCGCATAATGCAGCGATGAAGTTCTTTGGCAGGGCGCGAACGCCCCCTTCGCCTTGTATGGGCTCCACGATGACGGCGCAGACATCTTCCGAAGCGAGCGCCCGCGCCAGGGCTTCGATATCGCCGAAAGGTATTTTTTCAGCGCCCGGCAAATGCGGACCAAAAGGGTCGTGTAGCGGTCCATCATGCATCAGCGAGACAGCCCCGTAGGTGCAGCCGTGGTAGGCGCCTTCGAGACCAATGATTCGCGGCTTCCCCGTTGCGGCTCGCGCCAATTTAATAGCGGCGTCGACCGAATCTCCACCGCTTAGCGCAAAAAATGCATTTGAGTAACCGGTGCGTTCACACAACCGACGAGCGAGCCGGCCGGCCCACGGATTTACCCGAGACGGGAACCAGTTCGGCGCATCCGAGTCCAGAAAATCGCGCATGGCGTTCGCCACAGCCTTGTTGCGATGTCCTAGCATTTGCGTGCCGTGAAAGTCTTCAAACTCACGCCCTTCCTGATCAAGGAGGACGCCGTTTTGCGCACGAACAACGTGAATCGGCTCGCCAGCCATTTTGGCTCGTTGAGCAATCAGGGGATTAATGAATTTCTGAAACTCTTCAAATCCTTCGCGAAAAATATTCGCTGTGGTATCGCGCATCTCCTTACAATCCTCCGTCGGCAACCACTTTGGCGCCGGTCATGAAGCTGTTGTCGTCGGAAACCAAAAATGCGGCCATGTGCGCCACCTCTTCAACCGTTCCCAACCTTCCCATCGAGCTCTGCGCCAGATACTCGTTCAAGCGATGCTGCGGCAGCGATCGCGAGAATCCCGCATCGAGCAAGCCGGGTGAAAGAACATTCACCTTGACGTTGTAGCGCCCGACTTCTCTCGCCAGCGCTTCGGTAAAACCACGCAGCGCGGATTTGGAGGCAGCGTAATGAACCGGCGCTTCGACAATTCGCTCGGATGCAAACGAACCGATATTGAGGATGTGACCCGACCGTGCGCGAATCATCGGCTTCAACGCCGCGCGTGAAAAAAGGAATGCGCCTTTGACATTGACATCCATGACGGCGTCCCAGTCGGCCTCCTCCAGCAGCGCGATAGGCAAGATGTGCGTGATGCCCGCATTGTTTACAAGCACGTCCACACCACCCCATTCGGCCAGAATCTGAGACATCGTCTGTTCGACATGCGCGGCGTCGGCTACGGATCCCTGGAAGACGAGCGGCGCGGCGCCGAGTTCCGAAAGCCGAGTGTGGGCGTCTTCCGCGTCCGCCTTGTTCTTCGAAAAGGTAAACGCCACCTTGGCGCCCGCCTGCGCAAACGCTTGGCAGATCGCAAAACCGAGACCGCGCGAGCCGCCAGTCACCAAGCAGCGCTTTCCCTCTAACCGTCTATTGTTTGGAGTCATGATATGGGCGTTGCTGATATGGCGATTGGGAAATATTTCTGTCCGCCGTCCCGCTTGTTCCATCTCATCGGTTGAAGATTGAAATGCTCTTCTTTTTCCCGGTAAAGAACGTTGTAGTTACAGACCGGAATGGTCGTTCCATCCGAATAGCAATTACTGTCGCAGCAGTCCACCGCTCGCTCCGTGTCGAATGTTTCTTCGTCCATATGGGAATGAATGTAAATCGCTTTGATCGCTCGTTCGCCCGCTTGCAAAGCGGCTTCACGAGATATGGGCTGGTCGCCCGGAAACATTTGCAAGAGGAGTCGCTTTAAGAGGCGAAGCGTGCGGTCAGCGTCTTCACCGCCCTCGACCCAAAGACGGTCGATCGCCTCGCGCATCGCGCTCTCCAATTTTGGCGTGGGCTCCAAGTAAAGTCGCTCGGAAAGCGATTCATAAATCACTTCGCGCGGCATAAAGCGAGTCAGCGGAATGGGGAGCCCGCCATCCGGGTCTATGAGCAGATAAGCAATTTGGTAACAAAGCGAATGCGCGCAGGGCGAAGGAACAAAATCATCCGGGCGGAGCAAGCCATCGGTTGTTTCTTCGATGCGCTGAAGCACTTCATACATCGAGATTCGCCCCGAGCGGTCAAAATTGACGCCGCTTTGCCCGGTGAAGGTGATAGTGTGAATTTCCAGATGGCGTATGTTAGGCATGGTAAGCGCGAGGTCGATGATAGCCCCGACTTCATGATCGTTCACGCCGCGAGTCATCACCGGAATCAATGTGGTGTCGACATTATGCTTTTCCAGCAACTCCAGGCAGCGTTGTTTGATCGAAAGCAGATTCGCGCCCTGAAGCTGGTAGTCCGCGTTTTTTTCGAACGTATCGAACGAAAGCGCGACACGGCCGCCGAGTTCGGCGATTCGTTGCACCAGCGATTCGTCCTTCGCCAAACGAATACCATTGGTGCAAATGGTCACGCGATGAATTCCCGCTTCCTTGGCCAGCTCAAGAAAGTCCAGAAAATGCGGATGAACCGTTGGCTCTCCGCCGGTGACATTCAAAATATCCAGCTCGCCGCCGTGGTCTCGTTGGATATGTCCGAGAATTTTCTTGAACTCCTCGACGCCCATATGAAACGCATTGTCGTTCTTGTTGTGGACGTAGCAAATGGGGCAGTCGAGATTGCAAGCGCTGGTAATGGTGACGACGGGGAGCCGGACTTTCTGGGTATGGCTTTCACAGGGACCGCAATCGAAGGGACATCCGTGCTCGACGGATTTTTGCGCCGCTTTGGGAGGAACTCGTTTGGGCTGAATGGCGCGCGTTCGTTCATACCATTCCACATTATTGGACAGACGAACGTCTTGCGCGCCATGCGGCCCGCAAGCTTTTCTCATCCACACTTCACCATTCGACAAAGCGACGACCTGCGCGGGAATCGCGTTTTTACAGACCCTACATAAACTGGTTGTATGGTTGATCAGACGTTCCGCAACATCGAGTTGAGTCTGCATTGGCGCCGCCTTATACGGTTCGACCGGCTTGTTTACCTGTTATCAAATTGACAAATGTTTGAACCGTGAAAAGACCGAGGATCTGTGCTGGGTGCAAGCCCGGCTGGATGCGTTCACCCGCTTCAGGAATTAATTCGCGAAGGCGGGCTAAACCGGCATCCGAGATGACGCCGCTGGGAGCGAATTCTTCTTCCGTCATGTCGCCGCGGGCGGCGCGCTCCATCTCGCCTCGGGTGATTTGGATATTGAAGGCGCGCTCCAACTTGAACACGATATCGAGAAAATCAAGCGATTCGGCGCCGAGATCTTCCATCAGGTTGGCAGTCAGCGTTACCTTTGCAGGGTCCGTCGCAAGCGCTTCCGCGACGATTCCTCGAACGGTTTCTTCGATGCTTTTGCTTTCCGTGATTACGGTATCCATCTTGGCTCCTTGCTGAAGTGGAATTTCAAATCGGCTTACCCGCTTGACGAATTGACGTAGGAGCGAGCTTGCTCGCGATCAACCGTCATTCGCGAGCAAGCTCGCTCCTACAAACGGCGGATCGACGTTTGGGGCTAGAACCAATGCACGACCTTATCGATAGGTTTTCTCGGCTTCTGCTCCGGCAATGGGTCCGCAGGATAACCCAACGCAATCGCTCCAACCATTCGCCACGGCTCTGAAATATCAAGCAGCGCGCAGATATCGTTACGGGCGATCATCGGCCCCGCCATCCAACACGCGCCCAGCCCTTCCGAATGCGCCTGAAGCAGAAGCGCCATGACAGCGGCGCTAGTGGAGCACAACTCGGCTTGCATAGCGCTGGCGGTATGAAATTCCTTTGGATTGCCGCCGCCGGACGTAATGAGATCGGCGATCAGGTCTGGATAGGCGCGGTACTGAGGAACGATGATTACCGCCGCCGTCTGCAAGGGCTCATGAAAAAAATCGCCATAGCTTCCGAAATCCTCCGCGTGATGGCCGCGGCGAATAATGGATTTCATTTCCTCGCCGCGCTTGCGAATGGCCTCGACGATTTTTCCGCGAGTTTCTTCAGAGGAAACGGCGGCGAAGCGCCACGGCTGACGGTTGGTGCTGGATGGCGCGCTGGTCGCCGCGAGAAACAAGCGTTCCAGGATAACGCGCGACACCGGCTCTGCTTTGAAAGCGCGCACGCTCCGTCTCGAATGTAACCAGTTCAGTATGGTTTCGTGATTCATTCTGCTTTGAATCCTCCGTCGACATTCCAGATTTGACCCGTGACATAGCTTGCATCGTCACCGCATAGAAAACCAACCACCTTGGCGACTTCCTGGGGACTTCCAGGACGCCGCAACAGAATTCGTTTGGATACTTCGTCCGGCGCAAGCGAGCGTATAGTCGATGTCATGTCGGTGTCGATCACGCCAGGCGCCACCGCGTTGACCCGAATGCCTCGCGGCGCCAACTCAACCGCCAAGGCGCGAGTGAAGGATTCGACAGCGCCCTTCGAGGCGGCGTAATTGCTTTGTCCGCGACCCGGTCGCTGGGCTGCCGCGGATGACAAGTTGACGATCGCTCCACTCCGCCGAGCGATCATTCGTTTCGCGGCCTCCCGGCAACAATTCGCGACGCCATGCACGTTCACTGAAAAGATGGCGTCAAAATCGGCGGGTTCGCTTGCGCCCAACAGCGTGTCACGAATAATTCCGGCGTTACATACGAGGACGTCAAGCGATAACGCCTTTTCATCGAGTTGCCGAAACATCGCGGCCACTTCATCCGCGTTTGATACATCGGCGCGAATCAGCAATGGCTTGGAGCCGAGCGCCTCGACACGCCGCGCGATCTCGCCAGCGGCTTCGTCGTTCTTATGGTAATTGATTGCGACGGTGAATCCCTGTCGGACGAGCTGTTCCGTGATGGCGGCGCCGATGCCGCGAGAACCTCCCGTGACTAATGCGGTTTTTCCGTTAGACACTCGTCGATGCCTTGTCTGAGAAGTCTGCTAAATTGTAGACTAGGATCAATGGTTCGCCATTGTCCGCTTTCATCCTACTTCCACCCTCACAACGCCGACTAAACCGGGCGCTCCGGTGGAAATCGCAATTGCCGCACGCGCGTCAATCGACTCGGCCTTCATCAGAGGTCGAAGCGGACCCTCGACTACATCCCTTAGCCTTGCAATTGGCGGCGCCGTTTGCCGCCGCAATAATGCAGCTAGCGCGATTGTCTGCACTAACGGAGCGGCGGCGCCGAGTTGTCCGGTCGCGCCCATAATACAACAGAGAGGCGCCCTACT
>DATLHW010000577.1:0-3864 GCA_035539675.1 Burkholderiales bacterium
ATCTCCACAGCCGCGCGGGATCATGCGCCGCACACGGTCGCCTATTATCTGAAGGACCTCGCGGGGCATTTGCATAGTTACTACAATGCCGAACAGTTTCTGGTTCCTGACGAGAAACTTAAGCTGGCGCGGCTAGCGCTCGTTACCGCTACCCGGCAAGTTATCTTCAATGGCCTCGCCCTGCTTGGCGTCTCAAGCCCCGAAAAGATGTAACTGGAAGTCACCCTATATGGCTCGCGACTACAAAAACTCTCCCAAGCGCTCCACCCGCAGCGGCGGTCGCTCGGCCGGAAGCGTTTTCACTGGCATTGTCATTGGCCTGCTGATGGGAATTATTCTCGCGCTGGGCATTACGCTTTATCTAAACCGAAGCGCCAGTCCATTCGCCAATCACAAGCCGCCGCAACCAGCCCCCAAAAAGGTGGTAGAGGCGAAGAAGCCCGAACCCGTCAAACCTTTGGAATCCGTCGATGCGCCTACCGTAGCCAAGCCAGCGGAGAAGCCACGCTTCGACTTTTACGAGATATTGCCGGGGGATAAAGACCCGTCCCGCCGAACCGCGGAAAAAACACCTCCGCCAGAGAAAACGGTTAAGGAAACCCCTCCGCCGACTCCCAAGGCGCCGGAAACCAAGACCGCGACGGCTCCCGTCAGCAAGGAAACTTACTACCTGCAAGCCGGCGCCTTTCGTTCCGCCTCCGACGCTGACAACCTAAAAGCGCGTCTTGCGTTAATGGGATTGGAGGCCAATGTCGCGCCGGCGGAGCTTCCCAATGTCGGCAAGATGTACCGCGTTCGATTGGGGCCATATAAGTCAGATCAAGTGGCCTCAAAGAAAAGCCAGCTTTCCCAGAGCGGGATACAGGCTAGCGTGGTCAAGTCCCCTGCGACACAACACAACTAGGATGGAGAATTGGTGATGAAGAAAAACGTTGTCCTGCGAGCTTTATCTGCGCTTTTTGTTGCTACCGCCATGCTCACCGCGCAAGCCGCACCGGTAGCGGGGAAAGATTACGTCCCAATCAATCCGCCCCAACCCGTTGAAACCGGCGACAAGATCGAAGTGCTGGAAGCCTTCTCCTATTTTTGCCCACACTGCTACCAATTCGAGCCACAGCTAAACACCTGGATGAAGACCCTCCCGGCCGACGTCGCCGTACGCAAGCTGCCCGTCACCTTTAACCGCGATGCCTGGGCCAATTTGGCGAAAGTGTATTACACGCTGGAAATAACCGGCGATCTGCCCAAGTTAAACACCAAGGTGTTCGAGGCGCTTCATGGTCAGAAACTTAATCTCGGCAAACCGGAAGTATTATTCGACTGGATCGCCAAGCAAGGCGTCGATCAGAAGAAATTCTCCGACAACTACAATTCGTTTTCCGTGCAAACGAAAGTTGCCCGCATACCGCAGCTGACCCAAGCCTATGGCGTCGATAGCGTGCCCAATATCATCGTGGACGGAAAGTATCGCGTCCTCTCGCACGGTAGTTATGACGAAATGTTCCGCGTCATTAACGAATTGATCGCGCTGGCTCGTTCGCAACGGCCCGCCAAGGCCGCAGCGGCTACGCCATCGGCAACCACGAAAGCAGCCGTCAAGTGAGCGGCGCTTCGGCGCCGCGGGTTTTCATCACAGGAGCATCGAGCGGCATCGGCGCGGCGCTAGCTCGCGAATACGCCGCTCGCGGCGCCATCTTAGGGCTGACAGCACGGCGACGCGAGCTCCTGGATCAGATGGCCGGAAGCCTGAAAACTACCGTCTCCATCTATCCCTTGGATGTCCGCGACGTTGACGCATTGCGCGACGCCGCCGCCGATTTCATTCAACGTTATGGCCCACCGGACGTGGTCATCGCCAATGCCGGCGTATCCGCCGGCACGCTAACCGAGGAAGCCGACGATCTGCCCGTTTTTCAGGAGATCATGGACGTCAACGTGATGGGCATGGTGAATACCTTCCACGCTTTCCTCCCGAAAATGCATACGCGCAACTCTGGAACGCTAGTCGGCATCGCAAGCGTGGCGAGCGCCAGAGGGCTTCCTGGCGCCTCCGCTTATTCCGCCTCAAAGGCTGCGGCGCTTCGTTACCTGGAAAGCTTGCGCGTGGAGTTATATGGCTCCGGCGTTCGGGTCACCACCATCTGCCCTGGGTACATCAAAACAGCGATGACAGCGAAAAACCCATACCCAATGCCCTTCATCCTCGATGTCGACGAGGCCGCGCGCCGATTCGTACGGGCGATCGATGCGCAAAAAAGCCTTGTGACGATTCCGTGGCAAATGGGGGTTGTTAGATACCTGCTTCGTCGATTGCCTAATTGGCTTTTTGACGCGGCGTTTTCCAGAGCGGGGAGGAAGCCAAGGCGGTGATGAGGCATCTAAATGCCGGACATTCATCCTGCGCCTTTATCGCCCCTCTCCCATTAGCTAACAATACCTCTTTCAGCAAATTGATCATGTCAGAAACGTATCCGGACAGCCATGTGAACGGAACACATGGCAGCGACTCTACGCGTGATGCATATAGCGCCTTTCATCATGAAGGCTAACGTAGTTTCGTCAAAGTACGATTCCCCAGGCGAATCACGTACCGACCGAGAATGAACCATCGTTTTCTGCTACCGGACACTCCCTAGCAGCTAATAAATTAGCGCTTACGCAAACCAGCCCCGGCGACGTTACGTTTCCCAACCGTAAAAGTTCATACGGCCCTGCATCGGCGCGCCCATTGCTCGGGCGGTTTAGCGTAAGTCCGAAAATATACTTGGGACCCGCAGCTCCCACTCACATCATAGATATGGAACGAAATAAGTCAGTTGATACGATACGATTGTTTGCGATAACGGCTGTAATAATCATTCACGCGGAATCGTTTTCAACCCTGGGAGCCAATAGCGCGGTATCTAACGGATTGTTCATCTTCCTAAATCAAATAGGAAGATTTGCGGTTCCATTTTTTTTCGTTCTTTCTGGATATTACTGGGGAAGAAAAATCAGAAATGGGGTGCCGATCTTCCAAGTGTCGGCCCGCACCTTACGTAAACTTGCCTTAGTATTCGTCGTGTGGTCCATCATTTATCTTCTGCCAGACAGATTCGAATCTTTTAGCGAGCTAAATCCAGCCTCCCTCTTTAAGAGCGTCTATTGGCGAATAATGGAAGTAGTCAGTGATCCCGTAACTTTGCTTTTCCAAGGAACAAAAGTTCACTTATGGTTCTTGATAGGATTGGCCTGCGCGATCGTCATTACCAGCATACTTTTGGCGACACAGTTGAACGCACTGCTTCCCTTCATTTCCGTGGCGCTGTACGTTTTGGGGCTCGCGGCTAAATCTTACGTATCCACTCCGCTTGGGTTGGATATGCTAGGAACATTCAATACAAGAAATGGGCCGTTTTTCAGCACCATTTTTTTTGTAACGGGATATTACCTATCGAGCCATACCCCTACCCCTCAATGGCTGAAATATGGGTTGATGATTTTCCTGTGCGGTCTTGCAATCCACTTTTCCGAGATATTCTTTCTGTGGGAGACATTCCACATCCACCCGGCTAATCACGACTACGTCTTCGGCACCTATTTTTTAGGACTAGGCGCCGCGATGGCTGCGCTGTCCAACCATCTATCGATTCGTAGCGACAGACTGGGAGCCATCGGCTCTCATACGCTTGGAATTTACGTTATGCATTTTTTGTTTTTAGACTTGCTCGCCCCATTCGTTTCACCTCATTCGAACCCATTAATGGAAATCCTGTATGTCTTCGCCATCTTGACGTTATCAATCGCGTCCTCATATCTTTTAGCAAGGACTAAATTTATGCGATCCGTTGTGACATAAATAGGACTTACGCCAACTCACCTGAG
>DATLHW010000578.1:0-15473 GCA_035539675.1 Burkholderiales bacterium
TTCATAATTTTTTACCTTTCTATTGATTTTTTGTGTCAGGCAATTTTTTAATGAAGTAATTTATGAAAGCAAGTTATCGGACTTGCCGGAAAATCTAACCGACTGTTACTTCATGATGGTCACTGGGAATCTTAAGGTCGCAATAAACCACGACGCAAATTTAATTAAATGTACAGGGGATATGTAATACATTGGGTCAGTTTATTTTTAATAAAAAAGGATGGGGAGGTTCGATTTTGATCGGACAAGAATTAGGCGAGTAAATAGAACGAAGCCCGGCTCTGTTATCAAGTCCCCGGGCTTCGTTAGTCGCAGCAAGTTGTTCGTGCTTTGTATACAGTGTGTAGGCGGTGGGATTACGCCGCTTCCTTTGTCTTCGTAACGTTCTCGCCTTCCTGAATTAGCGCTTGCACGCGCGACATTGCGCGTTTGTTGAACGGACTGCTCGGCTTCAACGCAATCCGCTCCGCCGCCAAGGCTTGCGCAAGATTCACACGCCCCGCCCGGAACGCCGCCTCCAGTAATGTTAGATGGATCAGATCCCGCTGCGCGTTACTGCCGCCGAAACGGTTGGCGATAGCGCGTATTGGTATCAAGCGTTCAATTGTCGTTGCATAGTCCCCCCGGCCGAGAGCGGCGATGGCTTCAGACAGCGGCAGCCCCACATCGCGAGTCATCATGACGTTGGTTCCCTTTTCATCCAATACTTTCGTCAGCGCGTCTAGCCGTTCGCGAACCGCGTGCTCGCGGTTGTTGCCGACGAAAGCCATCATGGCGTGCGTGTCATTGAACGCGTAATAACCAGTGTCCGCTTTTTCTTCGCAGATATCGGCTATTTCTTTCCACCGATCACCGATGTCGATGCCCCGCAGTTGAAGGCGCCACAGCATTGCGGAGGCGTCCACCAGATCCAAGGACATGGCGGAGTGATTGCCGCGTACGCCCGAGTCGTAAAGCTTCAGCACTTCGTCGATCTCGCCAAGATCTAGATGGAGGAGGGCAAGGTGCCACCACTGATGAACGGCGAACATGTTGTCCTCCGACCAGTCTTTAACGCGGGACGTCAGCCATTCAATGCCATCCTTCTGGCGTCCCTGCATTTCCATCACATGAGTGACGGCGTGAATGGCCCATGGGTCGCGACGATTCAAGGCGAGCGCGCGGCGGCCGGTGTCTTCGGCCTGCTGAAAAAGATTGGTCTCCTCTAATCCGAAGGCATACATGCCCAACACGAAGCCGAAGCCGGGCGTGCTTTCATCCCAATGCGGCAGGACTTGCGCAACCCGGTCGCGCAGCATCGTTGCTTGTCCGAGGAAAAAGTCGCCGAGGTGCGCAATCTGAAGCGCCACACTATCGCGTGGGTGATCGATCACGATGTCGCCGTAACGTCGCACGGAGAGCTCGAAATCGCGGTCCAACCAGGCGCGGGCGGCGGCGATATGGCGACGTTCGCGATCATTGGCTTTATGAACCAGCGCTTCTGCCGCTTCAACGCTTTCCTTTAGCATTGGTTCGACAGTCTTGTCTGAGGCAGTGATGAGCAGTCCGGCGCGGAAGGCGTGGCCCATAACGAATTGCGGGTCTTCCGCGAGTGCTTTATCAATGACGGCGAGCGGATCGCCATAGAAGCCGTGCAACAGCGTTGTGGCGGCTTCGAGCCGGTCCAATGAGGTATGGCTGTTGGTGGAAACTGCGTTATCGCGGCAATCGAGTAATGACATGATGATCTCCTTTGTGGGGGTGGTAATTAGTAGGACTTACCCAAACCGCTCCAGTGGTAGTGCGCCGACATGCTCGGACGGTTTTGTGTAAGTCCTGCAGGTAATGAATGTCCAAATCTCAATGAAGTTATTGAACGTGTTGACGTTGTGGCGCCCGGATAGGTCTATGACGATGTGGCGCCATTGCAGCCGAGAACGGGCGCTTCCGTGCGTCAGGATTACGGGCTGGCTTTTGCGTTGGTCGGTATAAGCAAAAGTGGTGTTGTGAATGCTGAGCGTTGGCATGGCGTCTTTGTTGCAATGGTCGTGGTGCAATGAATAGGCATCGTAGGGGCGAGGCGTGAACGTGGCGGCAGGGCAAGCGTGAAAAAAGCGTAAAAGTGTGGCGCGGTCGTTTGATTACTTATTCCGTTTCCGCGTCTCGCTTCATCCTTGGAACTGCTAAATTTAAACGAAATGAGTGACCGATATTAGGCGGCTGGAGGGCGTAAAGTTAAACTAAACAATTAATTAGTTATATTGTTCGACGGCGGCCCGATCCTTGCTTAATGCTGCATAAGGGTCGGGAAGCTTTCAAATTGTTGGATGACACATCATTGGGGGGCATATGGGAGACAACAAGGTAAACGATGACAGTCCCGGCATCGACGCGAGCCAGAATGATCGCTCGAAACGAACGCTTTTTGATCAGAGTCTCGCCGTCGAAAAGAGAATGCTCCAAGGCAAAGATAAGAAAAGAATCGAATTTGAGAAAGCGTACGAAGCGATGCTGGAACGCTATCAATTGCAGCCCCACATGCGCGAGTGTGGGTTGTTGCGTACGGAGTTTGAAATCGCGAGGCGAGAGTCTCCACCGGACAATAGACTTTCTCCTGAAGATTTTTTCAATTCGGTAGGCCCCACAATAAACGAGGCGAGACCTTATCTGGAGGCATTTCCAGATTTATTCGACCGAGGATGGAAAAGCGCCACAAATATTATCGGAGATAAATTTTTACTCGATACAATCGATGGAAAGCCATTCGTTGATTTTCTGAGGAGCATGGACGAGTACTCATCGAACGATAATTCAAATTTGAAAGAGGCATTAAAGAAATCGAGGGTGCGTTTTAATGAATTTGAGAAAGCGGCTGACGAAGCGGAAACGAGATGGCAGGTAAATCCGCTAAACAGGTTCCTACCAAATATCCGACGGTGTTCAGTGATGGACGCCGCCAAGCTCTTTGATAGTATTTCAGTAGTCCAACTTTCGGCGTTGCCCCAATCACCTATTCCGGAGGGGTCGACCATAGCCAAGAAGGAAGTTACGGCGGAACAAGTGGAGTGCTTTAAAGCTTTTCAGGAATACGAAAGTAAGTATGCTGGAATAACCGCAAGTTATTATCGGGAAAAAATTCAAATTGCTCTCGGATCGGACCTGGGGCGCCAAACGAGTACGCTGAAGGAATATGTCGATAGATTCGAGCAGGAATTCCCTCAAAAGGAGTTTAATAAACGGCTTAATGCAGCGCGTTACACCTTAAAGCTGCCACAAAAATCACCGTTAAGTAAAGAACAACGATTGGAGTTTGAGGCATACATGAAAGAGGGGGCGAAGGGGTTTAATCAATTTTTCGAAAGTTATAAGAAGAGAAAAGCGGATGAGAACAGCGTCGACAAATCCCTCTCCAGCATAAAGAAGGCATTCATGAAGAGGTGATGTTGAAAATTGCGATTGATCATTGAATTAGCGGTCAATCGCCTATGGTTTTGTCTGGGGAGTCGTTAAATAAGTGGCGGGATCCCCAGCCCTACGTAATCCGCTTTACATATCAACAAAAAAAGCATCTGTCTTTTTCATCCTATACGCCGCTGTCAATGCTGGTGTTCTTGGTTAATAATTACCTCTTCCGTTTTACTTGATTTTCTCGTGGCCGGTTTTTATCTCAACCTGTTCGGCGGTTTTCATCTTTTCTCGGCAACGGGTTCGGAGGTACCGTTGACGGCTAAAAAAGCGCGCGCCTTGCTGGCGTATCTGGCTCTTGCCGGCGGACGTCCGCAGTCGCGCGACAAATTAGCCGCTGTGTTGTGGACTGATAGCGCGAGCGAACAGGCGCGAACGAGTTTGCGGCAATCGTTGACCGTTATCCGCAAAGTGTTGGGCGACGCTGGGGAGCGAATGCTGCGGACCGATACGGGCGCCGTTGCGCTTACCGGTATCGGCGTTGACGTAGCCGCCTTCGAGAATTTTGCAAGGGAAGCGACGCCCGAGTCGCTGGCGCAGGCGGAAAAATTGTATCGCGGCGATCTGCTCGACGGTTTTCACGCAGGTGAGCCAACCTTCGACGATTGGATGAGCGCAGAGAGGGAACGCTTGCGTGGATTGGTCCTCTCTATTCTGACCAAGCTGCTTGCTCATCATGAGCAATCCGGGGCGACGGAGCGGGCGATCGAGTATGCAACTCGATTAATCGCCTTGGACCCGTTGCAGGAAGCCGTGCATCGAGCGCTGATGCGGCTTTATGACCGGCAGGGGCGGCAGGCGGCGGCAATCAAACAGTATCGGTTGTGCCGCGCGGTTCTACAGCGAGAATTGGGCGTCTCGCCAGAGCCGCAAACCGACGCCTTGCATCAAGCGATATTGCGCGATCGCCGCGCCGCCAGCATATCGACGCAGGAGGAGACGCCGGGCGCTGCGGAGCCTGAGGAACCCGCGAAAAAGAGTTTGACGGGACCGGAGCTGCGCCAAGCAACAGTGCTGTTGGCGGATTTGATTGGGCATGAGTCGTTCATGAGCGACGATCCCGAAGCGGCGCATGTGTTGTTAAGCGATTATCGCGAGGCAACCCGAAAGCTAGTGCGGATGCATGGCGGCAACATGATCAGCGCGATCGGCGCCCGGGTGTTGTTGGTCTTCGGCGTTCCCATCGCTTATGGCAACGACTCGGAGCGTGCTGTCCGCGCTGCATTGGCGATTGCCGATAGCGTGGCCAACCTGAAAAAAGGTTTGACTGCGCGGATCGGTATCGCGAGTGGACAAGTGCTCTCCACCGAGGACGCTGACGGCGTCACCCTCACCGGCGAGCCCGTGGGCGTCGCTACTCGCATCATGGAAATCGCGGAGGCGGGCGCCGTTCTGATCTCCAATCGTGTCTTTCAAGCGCTCACGGACAAATTGAATGCTGCGTGCCTGGAGGGCGCGATGGCGAGGGCTATCGGCAAGCCGGGGCATCTCTGGCGGGTGCATTCTTTCCTCGATCATGTGGAGAGTCAGTCAGCGCGTCCTTTCGTTGGTCGTCAATCAGAGTTGCGCCAGCTTGTTGGCGTGGCTGAGACCTGTTTCGCCTCGGGGACAGGTATGGCGATTCTTATTCGCGGCGAGGCGGGTATCGGCAAGAGCAGACTGGTTGAAGCGTTCGCCGGCGCCGCCAACGAACAAGGTTTTGTTTGTCACAAAGTGCTTGTGCTGGATTTCGGCAGTGGAACCTCCAGCGATCCGATACGCGTATTGGCGCGGCGGCTCATCGGCATCGGGCAGGGCGATACGATTGAGCAGCGTCGGATTATGATCGACCGGGCGGTCGATAACGGATTGATCGAGCGGGATCAGTTGGTTTTCGTGAACGATCTTCTGGAGACGTCGCAACCCGATGCATTGCGGATGGCGTTCGACGCAATGGACAACACAGCGCGCACTCGCGGCGTGCGTGAACTGTTGTCACGATTGATTCAAAGCGGCGCCGCGCGACGACCGCTATTGATCGTGGTCGAGGACATTCATTGGGCCGATTCGTTGACGCTTAACTACTTGGCAGGCGTCGCGGCGGCGTTGAAGTCTTTCCCCGTCTTGCTCGCTATGACCACCCGCATCGAGAACGATCCGATCAATGCCGCATGGCGCGCCGTCGCGCATGGTTGCCCGTTAACCACGATCGACCTTGGGCCTTTACCGGAGGCGGAGGCGAAAGCGCTGGCGACTCACTATAGTCATGGTAATGACGAATTCGCCCGATCGTGCGTGAACCGCGCCGAGGGAAATCCGCTGTTTCTCGATCAGTTGCTAAGGGCTGGCGAAGCGAAAGGCGGTTTGCCCGATTCATTGCAAAGCATCGTCCTTGCTCGTTTGGATCGGCTGGACCGGGCCGATAGGCGCGCCGTACAGGCTGCGTCGGTGCTCGGGCAGCGATTTGCGTTGGACGTGCTGCGCCATTTGATCGACGACCTTGCGTATGAATGCGTCGCGCTCGTCGAGGAAGTGATTGTGCGACCGGAGGGCGAGGATTATCTGTTTGTGCACGCGCTGATCCACGAGGCCGTTCATGCGTCGATGTTGAAGTCCCATCGGCAGGATCTGCACCGCCGCGCGGCCAGTTGGTATGCCGAAAAAGATGATGAGTTGGCGGCAGAGCACCTTGAGGCGGCGGGTGATCCGGGCGCCGCGGGAGCGTATCTACGGGCTGCTGAAAGGCAGTCGCATCTTTATCGTCACGAACGCGCATTGCGCCTTGCTGAGCGGGGATTGCGTCTTGCGACCGACGATGTCGCACGCCACGACTTCACCTACCTGATGGCAAGAATGCTGCGAGAGCTAGGCCGAACGGCGGAGGCGGTCGCTGCGTTTCGCAAGGCGCTCGCTTTGGGTGGCGATACGCAGCGCAAGTGTCGCGCTTTGTTGGGACTTGCGTCCGCATTGCGCATTCAAGACTGCTATGACGATGCGCTGTCGGCGCTGGCCGAGGCGGAAGCTGCCGCCAGCGAACTCGACAACGCGGAAGCGCTGGCCGAGATCCATCATATGCGCGGCAATGTTCATTTTCCGATGGGAAACATCGCCGCCTGTCTTGCCGCCCACGAGACGGCGTTGCGCTACGCTCGCGTCACTGGCGCGCCGGCGGCGGAAGCCCGCGCGCTTTCTGGTTTGGGGGACGCGTACTACCAGCGCGGTCGGATGCTGACCGCATATGACTACTTCAACGGCAGCGTAGCGCTTGCTCGGGAGCACGGACTGACGCGCATTGAGATTTCGAATCTGCCGATGCTGTGCGTGATCGATATTTATCGACTCGATTTCGAGGCGGCGTTTCGACACGGGCAGGCGACGCTGGACTTGGCTGCGCGAATTGGGGATTACCGCACTGAAATCATTACCCGCGTGGCTCGTTCCGCGTTATATCTGGTTCAAGCCGACTGGGAATTGGCGAAAAGAGATGCTTCGCAGGCTGTGGCGTTATCTCGACAAGTGGGCGCGCGACGTTTCGAAGCGGAGGCCGCGGCGAATCTCGCGGCCGCTATCGGCGGAATGGGCCAGCGCGCGGAAGCGGAGCGTTTGCTTGATGAGACGTGGGCGTTAAGTCTGGCGAGCGGCGTGAACTATTCCGGTCCGACCGTTCTCGGATTTCTCGCGGGATGGACGACGGATGCCAACAAGCGTCGCTGGGCGCTCACGGAAGGCGAGGCATTGCTTGATCGTGGATGCGTGGGCCATGCTTATTTGGATTTTTACAAAGGCGCCATTACCGCTTCGCTTATCGCGCGGGATTGGGACGGCGCCGAACGTTACGCAGAAGCGCTCGCCAATTACACGCGACATGAGCCCTTTCCGTGGGCCGATTTCCTCATCCGATTCGGACGCGCAATGGCGCGTGTTGGTCGTGGCGACCGAAGCGACGATTTGCGCGCTCTGTTGATCTCGTTAAGAGCGCAGGCAAAACTCATGACAGCGGCGTTGCGGGACATTGATGCAGCGATTGGTGAATTCGCCTAAGAACCTCATTAGTATTAATAAGGCGTGAAATGGCGAAAAATTCGCTTAAGCAGACTTCGACTCTTCCTATGACGATCACACACACGAGGGGAGAGTAACGTGAGGCGCATCGACGTTTTTAATGGCGATGCCGATGGGTTGTGCGCGTTGCATCAACTTCGTTTGGCGAACCCCCTCGATTCCGAGCTTGTGACTGGATCGAAAAGAGAGAATAAGTTGCTCGAACGAGTGTCGGTTTCGAGCGGCGATGAAGTGACGGTGTTCGACATCTCCCTTGATGGCAATCGCGAGAGCTTATCGCGGATACTGGATGACGGCGCGAAAGTCTTATTCTTCGATCATCATTACATCGGGGCTCCCTTCTCTCATCCGGCGCTTGAAACGTATGTGAATACCGCTCCGAATGTTTGCACGAGCCTTCTGGTGGACCGATACCTTGGCGGCAGGCATCGTCCGTGGGCGATTGTCGGCGCGTTTGGCGATAACCTCGGCGCTGTTGCCTGGACGCTGGCCAATGAAGCCGGCTTGGACATAACGCGAATCGCGCAACTCTCTGAGTTGGGAGAGTGCTTAAATTACAATGCCTATGGGGAGTCGGTTCAGGATTTGTTTTTTCATCCCGCCGATCTTTATTTATCGCTAAAGCCTTTCGACGATCCATTTGCGTTTATTGCGGAGTCGCCAGTATTGGGGACGCTGCGAGCCGGTTTTTGGGACGACTGGAGCCGGGCGCGCAGCATAGCGCCGGCGGAAACAAAAGGGAACGGCGCAGCCTATATTCTCCCCAACGAGCCATGGGCGAGGCGCATAGCCGGCGTATTCGCCAATCGTCTTGCGGCCGAAGCGCCGGCCACCGCGTACGCCATTCTGGTGCGCGGGTCAGAAGATGTGTATTCGGTGAGCGTCCGTGCGCCTATTCTCAATCCGGAAGGAGCAGATGAATTATGTCATTGCTTCGAAACCGGCGGCGGACGCAAAGGCGCGGCAGGTGTTAGTAAGTTGCCAATACAAGATCTCGATCGTTTCCTCGTAGAGTTCTTTGCCCGGTTCGGATGAATCGTCGCGGATTCGTAGATATTCCCAAGCGTCTGCTTATTTTAGCGTTGGCGGCAGTATGGGCCGATAACTCGCCACGAACTCCCGATCGATCTTCTCTTTCCATCGCCAAACCCATTCGCCTTTTATTGCAAGCAGTCCACGAGAGGCGACAGCGTAACGCTCGCCTATGCCGATGAGCGCGAGCGCATGGCGTTGCGGTTGGTAGGAGGCGAGCGTTTTGTCGTTAACAGCCCTACGTAGATTTTCTATGAGGACAGGTCCCTGCCGAACAGCGTAAACACCCGCCTTGGGACGTGGGGAGTTCACTTGTGTGGCGACATCGCCGCTGGCGAAGACATTCGGATGGGATGTGGATTGAAGATAGCCATTAACGGCGACAAAGCCTCGGGCGTCGGTCGCCAATCCTGAATTCGACAGCCATGGCTCCGGCGCCGCGCCGGTTGTCCATATAGCGTGGTCGAATGGGAATTGGCGTCCATCAGCAACGTTCATTTGCCTGGCATCGACGCTGGTTACGCGAGCATTCGTGTGCGTGACGATATTCCTTTCCTCAAGTATGCGACGGAGCCAACGCCTTACCAGGCGGTTGTGCCCCAGCATGATGTCATTGCCATCGGTGATGAGAAATACGCGGCCGAACCATTTGCTTTCGCTCAATTTTCGCAACCGTGCTTCAATAGCCAATGCCAACTCCGCACCGCCGGCGCCTGCGCCGACTATGCAGATCTCCGTCGGAAGGGCGGATGATCCTGTCGCCAACAGCGCATCCCACCAATCAAGGAATTTGTTCATCGGCTTGATGGGGACCATATGTTCGCAGGCGCCTTGTATCGACGCGTACGGCGGTATCGCGCCGATGTTCAATGAAAGGATGTCGTAGGAGATTCGCGAGCCGTCTGCGAGGTGGAGAGTATTTGAAGTCGGATCAAGACTTGTTGCTGCGGAAGGGCGCCATGTGGCGCCCGCGCGATTTGCGAGCCGTTCGATATCGATCAGGCATTCGTCATGGCGGTAGATGCCGGCCACCACGCCGGGAAGCATGCCGGTGTATACAAGATTCGATTCAGAGCTTACGACGGTTAGCTTAACGTCCGGTGGGTTCTCGGCAAACTGTCGCAGAACTTCAATGTGGCTATGTCCTCCGCCGACAATGACGAGTTGCTTCATTCAATCAGAATTGCATAGGCCATGTTGGCGGACTGATGACCTATGTGGGTGGGCATGAAATTTGAGAACCTTAGAGCGGATTTCGACTTAATGTACGGGTGCGTTGAGACCAAATGCGGATGCCCGCTAGGCGTCGCGACGCAGCGAATAGTTGTTCTATTCGCAAGGAGCGCAACAACGCGGGGGCCGCATTTGGTCTCAACCCGGAGGGACGAGCTTCCTTGGGACGCATTGCGTCGTTGCTCGTCGCTTGTTTGGGCTCGCCAAACGGCGCTCCTCACGCCTAGCACTGCATCCCAAGGAAGCTCGTCGCCCCCGCACATTAAGTCGAAATCCGCTCTAGGGTTTTTCCAGCGCGGCCTTATGCAGCGCATCCGCAAGATTCCTGGTGAACCAGTTTGGATACACAGGTTTCGGCGCGGTCATTGCATCGAGCTCCGCCACTTCATCCTGGCTCAATCGTACGTGCGCTGCTCGTAAATTGTCTTCCAACTGATAGAGCTTGCTGGCGCCGATGATGACGGAAGATACAAATGGTTTCGTAAACAACCACGCAAGCGAGATCTGTGCGACGCTGGCGTTATGATGCTTCGCGATCTCGCGCAAGCGATCGACGACTTTAAATCCGAGCTCTTTGTCGAATGGCAGAAAGTCAAAGCCGGATAGACGATGTTCGCTATCGTTAAGATTTTCCCTGGTGTATTTGCCGCTGAGGAAGCCGCCGGCGAGCGGGCTCCATACCGTCATGCCGAGACCATAATGCCCCATGAATGGAGCGACTTCATGCTCCACATCGCGACCGACAAGGGAGTAATTCATTTGCCCGCTGGTGAATTGAGCCCATCCGCGCTCCTTCTGCATCTGTAGCGCCGTCGCTGCTTTCCATGCGGGCCAGTTCGAGTACCCGATGTATCGAACCTTGCCCATGCGAACGAGATCGTTCAATGCCTCAAGCGTTTCCTCCATCGGGGTGAATTGGTCCTCTTTGTGAGCGATGTATAGATCGATGTGATCGGTACTCAATCGCTTGAGGCTCGCGTCGCAGGAGGAAAGGATGTGATGTCGCGATAGTCCGGCCGATGTAATCGCGTCGCCGGTTCGGAATCCGACTTTGGTGGCGATTACGACGTCCTTGCGTCGCTTGCCGAGGAGTTCTCCGAGTATGACTTCGGACTGTCCGCCAGCGTAGGAGTCGGCTGTGTCGAAGAAGTTGACGCCTGCCTCGATCGCCGCGTTGAGCATTTCTTTTGCGCTATCGCGATCGACTTTGTACACGGCGGGTAAGGAAGGATCCCTGCCGAACGTCATGGCGCCCAAGGATAGTTTGGATACGAATAATCCGGTGTTGCCTAGCCGGGCGTATTGCATGGGTGGGCTCCTTCGGTCACGAGCGTTTTAAATCAAGCTGTTCGAGTCATAATCCGAGAAACGGCTACTGAACGTACCCAAGTGTGCGTAGCCTGGTCACCCATTTGGTGAAGCGTCAAACTGCAGTAACCTTCGAAAAGGTAAAGCATCATCTCTATGGGCAATAAGCGGTCAAGCGCCGTTTTTAGGATAATGCCTAATGTTTTTCTGTTTGTCCTTCGAGAATTTTTCCATCCATTCTGCGCAGGCGATCCGCCATCACTTTCATGACGTGCCGGGCGAAGTTTGGCGCTTGCTGAATCAGGTGGTCGAAACGCTCGATATCGATGGGCAGAAGACGGCACTCCCCTTTTGCGATAACGGTAGCGCTTCGCGCCGCCTGATCGATCAGCGCCATCTCCCCAAGAATGGCGCCAGGCTCCGCTGTTTCGACGATCTTGTTGCCGATATAGACGTCGACGGACCCTTGCATCAGAACGTACATCACGGTGCCTTTTTCTCCTGTACGAAATATCGCTTGTCCAGGGGGGGCCACAACCAGATTCTTTTCGTGTTTAAAGAGTTCCGCGAGATTCATTATCCGGGCCTTTCTCTTTGTCAGATATGGAAGATTGCCACTTCCGGCGGCGTGTTTCAATACACTATTTTAGTTTGTTATTTTTCCTGGCGAGCCTCGCGCTCAAAGTGATTGTCCCAATAAGGATTCCGTCCTCGAAGCAATTGTAAAAGGCTGGACCCGAAGTACAGCGGGAAGAATAAAACGCCCCATCGTTCATATTGCCGCACATGCACCTGCTCGTGCGCGCGACAGGCGGCCAGGACGACGTGATCGACGCCAAGGACGACATGACCCAAGGTTATGGCGTTGAATTGGAGTGGGCGAGGTAGAAGGGATATTGCCTTATCAATGCGGCCGCCGGCGACTTCCAGGACGCCTTCGACGACATTACAGGTTGCGCCTGTCGTACGGGCGAAAAGAGCGAGTGCGATTCCGAGAGCCGTCGCAGGGAAGGCCCAGACGTATTGGAGTAAGGAATGGAGGGTGCGCATGGTCGTGTTCGGGGTAAGAATTAATAAAGATCTCGAATAGTCTTTAATAGACTTCTTTTGAAACCGTAGCGAGCGGCCCGAGATCGAGCCGAGAAGCGCAGGGTGTAGCAGGGGTTTCGGGGAGCATGCTCCCCGCCTGCGAAACGGTTTGCGCGTGCAAGCGCAAACGCGCCCTGCAAGGGTACGAATAGTACGTTGAGCATCGCAGGTTTGATATCGGGCTGCGCAGTAGGTTTCGAAAGAAGTCTAATGGGTGGCCGCCATTTGAATTCTAGCTCGCTCCGCAGCCAACTGCGCCTCCCATCGATGCAAGTAGGCTTGTATCGCTTGCGGATTATGCATTTGGGGAAGCGAATGATAGTCGTCTTTCTTCGATTCGCCGTCCTCTTTTAGGTCCTTGACCTCCCACTCCTTGACGAGCTTCTCCGCCTTTTGAAAGGCCTGCTGGAATGAGATGGCGGGAGATAGCGACTCCTTGAAGAAGGCGCGGCCGAAATAAGTGAAGTCGTTATCGTCCGAACAACCGAAGGAGCGTCGGTCATGACGAGCGGCCGCGATAACCAGCGTTCGGTCGTCCTTCACCGAGTCGATGAAGCCGCCGGCATAGCAAGCCGAGATAACAATGACTTTCCATCGAATGCCCGTTTCCTTGAGGGCGTCGCCGAGTTCCTTTGCGGGCAGGTCGCGAAGATCCATGCCGTTCTGTCCGAGCGTGAGTTCGTGATTCTTCGATCCGTGGCTGGTGAGGAACAAAAACAAAATATCCTTTTCCTTGTCCATCCGCGCCGCGACGCCTTTTAGCGATTCGCGAATGCTGGTGATGGTCGCCATGGGCGCTGACTCGACGGTGTTGCGGCTGTTGATGAGCGTGAGAATGTGTCCGCGGGCGCCAAAGTCGCGCTCGAATTGTTGGCGTACGAAATCGACCTCGCGTCGGAATACTTCCTGGCTTCCATCGCCGGCGACTGCGAGTAGAAACAGGTTGATCTTTCTGGGATCGTGCGGCGATAACCCCGCCAATGCTTTATCCAACAATACGCGCTGGTTGTATAACGCAGCCTCGACATTGGCTGCGGTTTTGCTTTCGTCGGCTTTGTTCTCCAGGGCGCCATAATTCCAGACGCCCTTGTCTTCAGTGCGGCCATCTTTCTGCGGCTTGGCGTAGGTGAGGGTTCCCTCGCCGTTATAGAGCCCTTGGGCGAATTTGCCTTTATACGTATCGCCGTTAGCGAGTTTGAGTTCGCCTTGACCGTGAAAGCGCCAACTTTGAAATTCTCCCTTGTAGCTTCCGCCGTCCTTGTACGTCAGTTGCCCGGCGTCGGAGAGGTCGCCGTTGTCGAAGCGTCCTTCATAGACGTTGCCTTCGGTATCGGTAAAAGCTCCCTTTCCATGGGGACTCCACTTCACGAATTCGCCTTTGAATTGGCCGCCTTCCTTACGCGTATACACGCCGACGCCAGTGAACTCATCGTTTTCGAAGCGGCCCTCGTAGACGTCGCCTTGTTTGTTTTCGAAGCGCCCTTGGCCGGACATCATCCCGTTTTCGAAATGTCCTTCGTAGACATCGCCGGAACGCCATTGCAACTTGCCTTGTCCTGCAAATAGACCCTTCTGGAATTCGCCTTCGTATCGCATGCCGTTATTCCATTCCATCCGGCCGTGACCGTGGATGAGCCCGTCCACCAATGGACCATGGTAGCGGCCGCCATCTGGCGTGACGGCGTCAGGCGGCGCAACTAAGGTTGCATGCAGGTGGAAGACGATGGCCAGAAGCAGGCCAAAAAAGGCAATGAGGCGAATGGGGCGAGAGATCATGCGAGTGGGCATATTATTCGATGGGATATTCATATCGTTCACGATCGCTATTTCCCGCCGCGCGATCCGGAGAGTGCGGTGAATACGCCAAGTCCGATAAACGCCCCGCCGGTTACGTAGCGTCCGAGCGATCGCACGCCATGAGCGCGCGTCAATGTGGGCGCCGCCGCGCTGGCGGCGAGAGCGTATACCGTATCCGTAAGGGCGGCGATAGCGACGAACATTGATCCAAGCGAGATGCTTTGAAGTATGGGCGAGACATTCGGGCTCATGAATTGAGGCAGAAACGCGGCGTAGAAAATCGTGGTTTTCGGATTGAACAAGGCGACGATGAAGCCATCGCGAAATATTCGCCAAAGTCGTCCAGGCTCAGGGGAGGCTGGTTTTAGTTCCGCCCGGGGCGCCCGTAAAGCCTGAACGCCGAGATAAATAAGATATAAAGCGCCCGCGTATTTGACGATCGTGAATGCAATTGATGACACGGCGAATAAAGCCGCAAGGCCGATGGAGGCGGCGAGGGCGTTTCCGAGATTGCCTAGCGCAACGCCGGCAACGGATGCAAGGCCGAAGCGGCGGCCTTGCATCAGGCTGCGCGTGACAACGTAAAAGACGCCTGGTCCGGGGGTTATCGCCAGCAGGAAGCTTGCGATGAGGAAAGCGGATAGCAAAGGCCACGGGGGGAGAAGATCGGTCATTTTCGCCATTCCTCATTAATTAAGGCGTCGACGGTTAGCGTAAGTGTGCATAACGATATAGGCAATAAGCCGTATCTCTGCATAGTACCCCTTGCGTTATCAAGTCAGAAAATTTGCATTTCGCCGACTGGGTAATGCGCTCAGTTTTTACAGAGCGCAGGCATTTCACGACCCAATCGCGCGTAATCTTCGGGTCTATCCACATCCCAGCGGAAGGGGAGTTCTCTCCAGCGAAGGTTCAAGGATTTCATCCGGCGCCGCGTGGCTGCGAGCACCGTATCAGTTCCCCATTCAATGTTTTCGAATAGCCGCACAAGGTTAACGTTCAATTCGTTTCGCAGCCCGATGAGGTAATAGCCGCCGTCCTCGGCGGGACCAAGCACTGCATCGTGGTTGTCCAACGCGTTTTCCGCGTCTTTCAAGTCTTGCGCCGTTAATGAAGGGCAGTCGCTTCCGATCAGGATGCAGCGCGGCGTTCGCGCAAGGATCGTTAGGAAGGTTTGCGCCATTCGCGTTCCAAGTTCGCCGTCGCATTGCGTGTGCAGGGGCGCGGCGATGAGGGCGCTCGCGGTGAGCAAGTCAGGATCGTCGATGTCAGGTGTACACCATAATTCGATAGGGCCGAGAGCGGCGGCCTGGGCGGTATGCAGCGTGTGTTCGAGCAAGCGGCGTTGCAGCGCCGCGGCGCCATTGGGGCCTAGCAGGGGAATGAGTCTGGTTTTCGCCGTGCCCGGCCGAGGGGCTTTGGCGAAGACGGCGATTGTGCAGTTGGATAGTAGCGTCATGCCATGCTTTCCAATCGCTTCGCTGACTCCGCTAAACCCTGTAATACCGAATCCAGTACTTGTTGTGGAA
>DATLHW010000579.1:0-13056 GCA_035539675.1 Burkholderiales bacterium
CCGGCGCAGGAATGCTTCGAGGTGCCGCAATCGTTCTTGCCTGCCTTAGCGACGCCGAAACACTTCTCCTGCTCCGCCTTACCAGCTGCTTGAGCATGAACCGTCATGGAGCCGAGAACCAACAAACCAGCAATCGCGCTATTGATAAGGACCGTTTTTTTCATGAGTAACTCTCCTGGGTAAGAACCGCATTACGAAATGGAAGCTAGCTTCCTGACTACTTGGACGGCGTAAAGCTTCCGTCCTTACATACAACTCAAAAAATATTAATCCGGGCGATGGCTATCGTGTCCACGATACCGCCGCATCGCCTGACGCATAAAACGCATCTGTGCTAAAACCCGCCGACATGTTTCGCAAAATTTAAGGTGCAGCCACACCTGGAGACGCTCACGCATGGTCAACGGCCGGTCAAGCCGCGCCGAATTCAGGTGAGAAACTTGTTTGCATGACAGCATGACCGCCTCTTATGTCTTTCCGGATTGAAACCAGCGCTGCTCCAAGCATTCGCGCAAGCTCATACGCGCCCGATAAAGCATGACCCAACAGTTGGACGTGGAAATCGCCAGTTCCTTACAGATATCCTCGGTCTCCATGCCTGTGATCTCGCGTAAATAAAAGGCTCGCGCCGTGGTGGAGGGCAGATTATCAAGACAGTATTCAAACGCCTGCCAAAACATTTGGTTTTCAAAGCTTTGCTCGGGGCTACTCCAGGCTGGCGGGGGCTCTCGCCAGTGACCGTCCTGTTTGAAAAACAAAGAATCGAAGTCCTCGATATCCTCTTCCGCCTCTCCGTCGGACATCACATCGACAATCGGATTTTTGGCGTCGCGTCGCTTAGCGTCAATGATCTTATGTCTGAGAATCGAGGTCAGCCAAGTACGCACCGTCGACTTGCCCTGAAAACTGGCGGAAGCCTCAACCGCCGCAAGCAAAGTCTCTTGCACAGCCTCCTCGGCCGCGTCAGCGTCGCGCAATTGACCGATGGCGTAGCGAAAAAGGTAACGCCGATGCTCAGCGAGATCCTCTATACGGAATGTAGTGTTCTCTTGAGTAGTCATGCCGAAAAAACGGTTGTTGGAGACGCGGGCGCGTTTAACAGTCGTAGCGAGCGGCCCGAGATCGAGCCGAGAAGCGCAGGCCTACGAATAGTACGTTGAGCATCGCAGGCTCGATATCGGGCCGCACAGTAGACTGTTAACGACGCCCCTTGAAATTTTGGAGGGGCGACCTTACATCCAAGAATAGCGGAAAACCCCGCGTAACGTGCTGATTTTTCTGACAGAGGAGAGCTATTATGAGCAACATAATGCGATTTGACCCCTTCGATGATCGGTTTGAAGATCTAATGCGCGGAATCTTCCGTCCGACGCAATATTCAAGCAACAGCGGCGCCGTGCAAATCAAGGTCGATGTCACCGAAGACGAAAAGGCTTACACGGTTCATGCCGAAATTCCTGGGGTAAAAAAGGAAGACATCAACGTCGCCATCGATGGTAACCAAGTATCCATTTCGGCGGAAGTCAAACGCGAGAAGGAAGCGAAAGACGGCCCTCGCCTACTTCGTAGCGAGCGTTACTACGGCAAGGTGTATCGCAGCTTCGTGCTGGGACAGGACGTAAACGATGGCGCGGCAGAGGCGCGTTATACCGACGGCGTGCTCGAACTGCGGTTGCCGAAGAAAGCAGCGCAAAGCGCGCGGAAGCTGGAAATCCATTAAATCTCTCAGGGAGCCGGCGATCACGTCGGCTCCGCGCTTTGTCCCTATCCTCCTGGAGCGAGCGCGCTTGCCGGCGCCCTCGCTCCACCCTCATTAATGCCATAAGTCCCACGCCGCGCCCCTCGCAATCGGAGTAAAATTCGCCCCACTTACGCCTTACTCCCCAAGGAAACCGGAATGTCCAACACCGAATCGTTTTCGCAAATTCAGAACGCCAAGATACTCATCGAAGCGCTGCCTTACATCAAACGCTTTCACGATAAAACTATCGTCATCAAGTACGGCGGCAACGCCATGACCGAGCAAGCGTTGAAAGAAGGATTCGCTCGCGATGTAGTGATGCTGAAGCTGGTTGGTATGAACCCGGTTGTGGTGCATGGCGGCGGTCCGCAAATTGGCGAATTGCTCACCAAGATGGGCAAGAAGAGCGAGTTCATTCAAGGCATGCGGGTTACCGATGTCGAGACCATGAATGTCGTGGAGATGGTGCTGGGCGAGCTCAATCAGGAGATCGTCGGCCTTATCAACCAGCAAGGCGGCAAAGCGGTAGGTCTTACGGGTCAAGACGCCGGTTTCATTCGCGCCCAGAAACTGTTGGTCAAAAGCGAAACCAATCATGACGAAATGCTCGACATTGGCTTTGTCGGCGAAGTAAAAGCGATCGATCCCGAGTTGATCTCACTACTCGACTCCCGCGATTTCATTCCGGTTATCGCTCCCATCGGCGTTGGCGAGAATGGCGAAGCGTTCAACATCAACGCCGACTTGGTCGCCGGCAAACTTGCCGAAACGCTACGCGCGGAAAAACTGGTGCTGATGACCAACATCGCCGGTGTGATGGATAAAAGCGGCACGCTCATTCACCACGTAACGTCTCAACAAATCGATCGAATGATCGAAGACGGCACCATCTCCGGCGGCATGTTGCCGAAGATCGCCGGCGCCCTCGAAGCCGTCAAAAATGGCGTGAAGACGGCGCACATCATCGATGGCCGCGTGGATCACGCCGTGCTGTTGGAAGTCTTGACGGACAAAGGCGTAGGAACGGCAATTCGCGGGTCGGCGGCGAATCGAGGACAAGGCTAAGCGCGACGGTTTGAAAAGAGACTTAATACACGCAACGGAAGCAACGAATAGCGCTCCCTCATTTTGTACAGCGGTGCACTGGTTCGTGTACGGGAGCCAAGGTCGGACCGAGAAGCGCAGGCGTACTAATGTACGCTGAGCATCGCAGGCCCGAGATTGGCCCCGTACACGAACCAGCGCGCCGCTGTACCTGGATATTCGATCTCGACAATACCCTCCACGACGCGGACCAACACGTCTTTCCCTTCCTGCATCGGTCCATGAATGAATACATCCAGACGCACTTGGGTTTGGATGCGGAAGAAGCCGCGCAACTGCGCAGACATTACTGGCTGAAGTACGGCGCAACACTGAACGGGCTCATACGCCATCACGGGACGAACCCGTCGCATTTCCTCAAGGCGACACACCAACTTCCCGATCCTTTACGGATGATCCTCCGCCCTCCTGCCCTACGAGATACGCTACGACGTTTACCAGGCCGAAAGATCATCTTTTCGAACGCACCACGCGACTACGCAAACTTGGTGCTGACGCGCCTTGGTTTAGCGCCGTATATAGACGCAGTTTATACAATCGAAGACACCGCCTATCGAGGCAAACCGGACCGGCGCTCCTTTCACGCGCTGATTTCGGATGCTCGTTTGAATCCTCGCAAATGCATCATGGTGGAAGATTCCCTTGCGAATCTTAGAACGGCGAAAGCCCTGGGGATGAAAACAGTCTGGATTGACTCTGGCGTGAAAACCCCTGGATTTGTCGATGTGCGAATACGATCAGTGGCGCAAGTGAACTTGATCGCTCGAGTGTCGAACCGAGTCGGCTGATTCCATTCAACGTTAGAACTCATGCTTTGTCGGCTTTTGCATCTCGCTTCCAACACGAATGCAATGGACCGAGGCGAGGCGGTTCTAACAGCCGCCTGAATCATGCGTTCCGGCGCGCTCAGTCAGTTGTAAATCCATTCCGAGTTTCCCTTACATTGATCTTCGTCCGCCAAGCAGAACTACTGCGCGTTTAAACGCTGGATCGTCAAAATTGTTTTGGGTTCTCTGGTGCGAACGCAGTAGGATTATCCAGGTCTGTCCAGAGATTGGGGTCAAGTTCCGTAAGATTGGCCGTTTCTATGGTTTCAGGGAGAACCTCAATATGTGGAAAAAAATACTAAAAATTCTTGGTCGTAAGTCCGATGCGCCTGAACAAGCCAGCGTCGTTGTCGAGGAAGCGATGAAACCCGGCGCAGACCTCCACAGAATAGATCCCAAGACCACCAAATCCTTGTATTCGCGCCTTCTGAAAGCCGATGTCGAAAAGTGCAACTCCGATCAGTTCTCGCAATACGTCACCTTGCTTCAATCGGGCTTGGACGATGCCGAAAAATCACAAACCACGAAAAGCAGAAAGCAAGCCAAGAAAACCCGAGAGGCTTTGCTCACCGCCACCACAAAATTTCCCCACGCTGACGTAGAAGCCACCATCGCGCTGACAAACTTGATCCTCGACAAATTCGACGCCAAGGATAAAAAAGCTCGTGCAGCGCTGGACGCCATTGGCGAAAAGGCGAAAAAGTTCGGCTGGATGGTAGATCCCAAATACGGTCCGCCGGACGAAGAATTAAAAACACTCCGCACAAAACTCGAATCCGTTCAAAGTAGTTTGAAAGCAAAAAACTTCATCAAGGCCGCAGACAACTTCAGAACAGCCGCAAAGAACGCGACTCTTTGCCTCGATAAGCGGTATGGCCTTAAATTTTCCGACGGAAAATCCACGCCCGCGGTTTCATCAGGAGCAGGTTCAGCCGAGCTTCCCATCACCATTGACGGCGTTGGATTCTATCCCCGCGATGCAATCAATTCGCTACAGGATGGCGCCTTCATTAACGACGACGTCGTCAGACTTCAATACAACAGAATGGCGAAGGAATACGAAGATAGTTTTGCCCGCGGAGAAACGACGACGAAAGTGGCTTTCGCATCTCCGAATGACGCTATGCGCATGGCGCAAAAACCAGCAGCGACATTTACTTTTGAAATCCCCGAAGATGAACAACGTTATATGACTGAGAATGAAATTCTGGAAATGAAAAGCGCTCGCGGCGAATTCGCTGCGGCGGAAGAATTCCGGAAAGAAGCCAGTCAAGCGGATTACATCTTTATTCCATTGAACGATCAAAAACTAACCGAAGAACAACTGCGCAACCCCGACGCTGAATATAAAGAAGGCGGCAAACACTGGAGGGCGCTCATCTATGACCGGAAGGCGGACGTATTTTATCTTCGTGATTCGTTACGTTCAGGGGATGATGACGCCGAGGCCAAACGGTTTGCGGAGAATCTGCGCACTTACTTTCAGCCGACGAAAGTCCCCATGACTGACGAACGCTTTGCCAGACTGCCGATGGATTATCAAGGCCCCGGCTGCAATTGCGCGCTCTACATGGAGGCGAATTTCAAAGCCGCGCTGGAAGGTTGCAAGCAGGGCGAAATGAATAAAGAACACATTTCGTTAGATGCCCTGGAACCCTATATGACATCGCGCAAAACCCTCCGAGGTGAAATCGGAAAACATCGCACTCAGCAAAAACCACCCACCTGGAAACTCCCAACGGACATATCGGCAGAGGTCAAAACAACCATTGCCGGCAATGTCAGCAGCGGTCTGTCTCCGGATAACATTGGCATCAAAGCGCCATCGTATGATTTCAGCGGCAAGATCGTTGGCGCAACGAAAGATTTTCTATTCGTTCAACCGGATTATTTTCAAAAAGCCAGGCTCAAAGGGGAAATCGTTTATCAGTACTCTCCGGCGATGCAAGATAAGCTGGCGCTGCGCCGCCACGACACGGACCCGCTCAGGGCGCTGCCTATTTTTTGCATTCCGCGCAAAGACGCCAGTCGTGGAGATGTATCGAATACGGTTGACGAGGCCGTCATCGGGCAAGTCATCGAGGCAAAGATAATCGGAGATGAAGGGCGCCAGGGGTCCGTCAATATCTTGAGCTTGAAAGACGCCCCGGAGCAGGAGGAACAGTTAACCGACGAGATCATCGACCTCGACGCTCAATCGAAAAGCGCCGAATCGGTGACCTTTGTCCGACGAAAGGCGGAAAAGAACGATCGCCTTCATGATCCTTTCTTTGTCGACGAACGGAGTCAATACATTTTGTTTCGGGAAAACCCGAATCGCTCGCCGCGACCAGACGATCCCCAACCGCGCAAAACTCAAATCGTTGAAGTACGGAGAGAGGACTTGGAAGGAACGGGGCGAGATTTCGACGCTTTGGCCAAGATCGCCCGTAAACCGCGGACTCTACGCTCCTCGCAGGAGGATCGGGACACGACGGTTCGATTGCTCACGGCCCAAGAATTGGATGCATTCAAGAAACGCTCCTCACGCGAGGGCTCCGTACGCAGCGTTAAACCGTAACCTTTATAAGCAGCGGACCGTCCGGCAATTAAGCACCTTAGGTTAAAAAGGCATTTCGTCATTCGCTTGAGGTATGTGCATGAGTGTTCGATCACGGTCGTCAAGCCAGTTATGCAATCATATTGAATCAATCGGTTTGGCGAATGCTTATCTCGTCGGACCTCTTCTGAAAACCTCGATTCGTCAAAGTCACGCCGATCATTGCAAGCACGCCGCCCACGATCATGGAAAGCAGAATAGGTTCGGATAAAAGCGCCCATCCAAGCACCACGCCGAACGCAGGCACCAGATTCGTAAAAACCGCAGCACGCGATGGGCCAATCATCTTGACGCCTTCGTAGTACCAGACAAATCCAAGGACCGTGCCAAATGCGCCCAGGTAAATGATGGAGACGCAGACCTCCCAGCCAAGCTTCGTCCAATCCACTGATGGAAGTTCGAATACGGCGCCCACGCAGAGAATGCCGAATCCCCATAGGGTTGCATAGGTCGTCGCCGCAATCGGCGTCAACCCTTTCAAGGCGACGCGACCAATGATGGTATAGGCCGCCCAACTCGCAACCGAGCAAAGCATGAATACTTCACCGAGACCTATGGAGCGTCGAATGTCATATAGCACTACGAGGGGTTCGCCGCGCGTGACGATAACAGTTGCGCCAATCAACGCCACCAGTATGCCGAGCCACTTAATAGCGCCCAGACGTTCGCGGAATATCAGCGCCGCGGCCAACGCTGTGAAAATCGGATTGAGCGCAACGAACAAAGCCGTACGCCCCGCTGGCATTCGTGACAATGCGGCGAAGAAGCCAAGGTTGTAAAAGACAATGCCCGTCAAACCGAGCGCCGCCGTCACCAGCATTTGTTGCCGCGTGAGCCGAGGTAAGCCGCCTTCCGCTTTCCACGCCACGATAAGTAGCAGCGCCACCGCGATGGCGAAACGTCCTGACGCGGCGATCAATGGCGGTAATGCCTGAGCAACGATTCGTCCGGCGATGAACGTGCCGCCCCAACAAAGCGCTACGAATATAAGCTTGAGGTATATGAGTCGCTGCATATGCTCCGTGAACTAGTTAAACGTCTGCAATCCGCACGGCGGCTGCGTCGGCGGAAGAAATCTCATGAGCCTTTATGCCAATAATAAATTACCTAGCTGCTACCTAACCCAAGTTGCCACCTATGGGAGCCCCTCTCCCGCAAGCGGGAGAGGGGAGATTAGGTCGCAACTTGCGTTACCTAGTACTCCGTCAAATAAGTTTTTCCGAATAACGGGACGGTTTGTAGGCGAAGCTCTTCCGCGCTTTTGACTTGGTGAAGCGCCATTGGATATTTACCGCTTTTAGGACTTACGCAGCACACTCCTAAACTGCGTTATATTTTGTAAATTGCGGGGGATGAAACCAACCCGCCTGAACTACTGCCAATACTTGCTGGTAAGCCAACTCAACTACACATTGACGAATTTTGCTGATCATACGGAAGAGATGAGCCATGATGCGATTAACCGCTATTTGCGAGATGACCACGTGACAGGAAGCGCTGTGTGGAATAACGTCCGTGACGAGTTGGCGCTGTCGCCGAACGGGTACATCGTGTTCGACGACACGGTTGCCGACAAGAATTTTTCGCATCAGATCGAACTGGTGCGGCGTCAGTACAGCGGCAATGCGCACCGGATCATCAAGGGCATTGGCATAGTTAATTGTGTGTACGTGAATCCCGACACAGGGCAGTTCTGGGTGATTGATTTTCGTATTTACGATCCCGATGGGGATGGCAAATCGAAGCTCGACCACGTCCAGGACATGCTGGAGAATGTGGTTCGGCACAAATGCTTGCCGTTCGCCGCGGTGCTCATGGATACGTGGTGCGCAACGCGCGAAATGATGCTGTTTATCGAATCGCTGCACCGGTGCTATTACTGTCCGCTCAAAGACAATCGCCAGGTCGATGATGCGGGTGGCGAGCGGCCTTATCAGCGCGTGGATGCTTTGGCTTGGAATGAGCAAAAACTGGCCACCGGCAAGACGATCAAGATCAAAGGCTTTCCGAAACTGCATAAGGTGAAACTGTTCCGGGTTGTGGTGTCTACCCATCGCACGGACTTCGTTGTGACCAACGATCTGACTCAAGATTCCACCTCGGGCACGCACGCAGTGTGTGGCTGGCGCTGGAAGATCGAGCAGTTTCACCGCGAAGCGAAACAACTGACGGGACTAGAAAAATGCCAATGCCGCAAAGCCCGTATCCAACACAATCACATCGCTTGCGCTTTTCTCGTCTGGACTCGCCTCGCACAGATCGCCCGAAAAACAGGCCAAACGCTTTATCGAATTAAACACGGATTGCCTGATGATTACCTTTGTCAGCAGCTCAAAAATCCAACCATTACTATGCAGTTTGCGTAAGTCCTAGGAGAGAATAATGAACGAGCGCGACGAAAATACTACCGAAGTAGATGACTCAACCGAAATACAAAATGCCACTCACGACCTAAAGCCGGACTCTGATATCGGTCGAAACTTGAGTGTGGAAGCGTTAATCAACGCCATTCGTGCCGGCAGTATACAAAAAGATCGTCTGCCCAGAGAATTCGTCGAGCGAATAAAACGCGTTAGCCCTAAATACTATCCCTTGATAGACAGTTATTTGTCAGAGAATGGCCATTCCCTTGCCGATATTGAGAATTTTAATGTCTTTGCCTCATGTGGAAAAAGCATATCCGAAAAATTGAAGGAAAACCTTGATAACGCAAGCGGGAAGAAAAAAAAAGATGCAGCGTTAGCGCAAAAATTTGGAACAGCTACTTGGAGTCTTTTACGAACCATCCTTTTCCGTATTCCTTGGGAAGATAAAATAGCAGAAGTTAAAGAGGATGCATTGTTTCATAACCTCATCGGGAGATTCGCCGAGTATTTAGCGCTTAAAGAGCTTGGTAAAACCATTAATGCGCAGGCGTTCGCTAAAGCAATTCTCGGTTTCCTTGCTGACAATAAAATTGATGCAAAGCAGGAAGCCCTTCTTTTTAAATTTCGGCGCCACGTTTTCCCCTATGGACTGGACTCGGCAATAGATCTGCAAGCTCATTCATATGATGACCGGGCTTTACAAAATAATTCAACCAATCTTAGTCAGATAAGCACCGCGCTAATGAGCAATGGAGTGCCGTTTGACAAATACAAAGCCGATCCAATTGGCATTCATAAAACACTACAGTTAGATACGTTGCTTCCGAGCCAGCAAGCCAAAGACTTGCTGTCGCTTGTGGTGGAGCCAACTATCAAGGCTAGTCAATCTGAAGAGAGTTCATTAGCACGTGGAGAAAGAGACTTCGGCGTGTCGATGTCCTCCTCCGTTCCTCAATCGGGGGAAACGCGCGGCGCCGCAGGTAAAAAGCGGGCGCATTCGGACGTGGAGGAATCCGAGGAGGGGCTTGCGCTTAAGGTGCTGCAGCACCTCTATGGAGAGGATCATCAGTGGAGACAACCCGTCGCGGAATGGGTGTCCCAGGTCGATGGCTCACGCCGGTTGACGTTTTACCAACACACAACTGACGGGGAAAGAATCGAGATACCGGATGACGACGGCAATCCGCTGCAATTATCTGATGAGCAGGTGAATAAATGCGGCGTTGACCCGCAGCGGTTCACGAAACGCGCTCGAGTACTGTCTCCAACAAATAGCGATGTCGCAATGGGAGATGCGCCTTCCGGCGCGCATGGTCTGATACAAGACGACCTATCAGAGTCAACTTTGTGGGAATGGGAAACGAGGGAACCCGAACCGGCAGATCTTGAAGAAAAAAGCTTAGAAAAAGATCATGACCGGCATCAACGAGAAAGTGAACTGGAGGCCGGCGTACCTAAGGCAGCGATCGATACATTCATGTACACACTTTGCGATACTGCCGCCAACGTTCGCACGAGCCCGGAGATCAATAGGCCCTTATATGAAAGCGCCGTGGCAAGTACAGAAGAAGATTCAACGCTCCAAACTCTATGGAACGACCTGGATGGAGACATCTTTTCACAGAATCCGCGCCTGGAAGATTTATTTAAATGGCTGGATCAGTTACGAAGAAGCACAGATCCAGAAGATGTACCGGAAAAACTGAAAACGCCTGAAGCAATCCGTGAAGTTTGTGACGAGTTAAGGCTGACAACACCTCAATGGCAAGAACTTGCGTGGCGAATGAACGAATGGGCAGAAAAATGGGAATTACCGCGAAGGGACTTTCCCAGATTCAAAGATGCCGACGATTATCGCAAAGAACCTCCCGAGCGCTGGTGCAACCCGCGCTTTCCCATACGTCGATTGCCGGACGCCTCCAAAATTAAGGCGGAGTACTCCAAGGACGCACAAGGTTTGGAATGTCACGACAATGTGGAGTGCGTAAGAGCTGAAATTACCCAGGATGACAGAGAACGAACACTAGAAATTTATAAGGAAATACTGAAGGATCCAGATAAGTACTTTGCCGGTATTGATTCCGATGTGAAAGAAAGAACATTAAATAAATATCAGTACGCGCTAGACAAGCCAGAAGATTACTTCTGCCAGCTCGAAGCGGATATAAAGGCGTTGTGGATGACAATGAAACGCAACGAGTTTCCTTCCAATGCGGATTTGTTTGAAACGTCGCGTCTTAAGCCATGGGAAACGAAACCGCGAGAACTGAGAAAACAACTTGGCAGGAAGCTTAAAAATTTTGACAAGCAGCCCGTATGTGAAGTCGTCGATGCTATCCCCGCTGTCCCGATAGGAGAGAAGAACTTGGAGGAGATTGGCGAGTACATCGATGAACACGGAAAAGATTCGTTTGAAAATTCTTCAATAGCAGGCTCAGCTGGCATCTACTATGCAACTGTTGGAACCGACTATCCCGCGTCATTGATGAATGATGAAGATCCGCCAATTGCCGATGGAGAAGTTTTGGAAGGCTTCCAAACAATGGGAGATATGCTAATTATTGAACCGAAAATCCATTTAAAGAATAAAGATGGCGATCCAGATGTAATACTTTGGCCACATACGCTACAGGTTAAGCCAACGAAACCACCCTACGAATCAACGCTCGGCTACGGCTTCGAAAAACATGCCTATTGGCAAGACCGTCGCAAGGAGTTAAATACGTCGGAAAACTATCGGAAGTTCTACGATGATGTAGTAGGCCGCCATCTCCGCGTCGGACAGTTTCATGCGACCTGGCGAAGGCTAATGGGAGAGCACTCAGATGTTAAGTTTGTGCAAGCGGTTATCGATGCTTGCAAGAAAGTGATGTCGCAACCAATAGCGGATGATGGGACGTCATTGCTTGTAAAAGGAGAGGGAGATGAGAGCAAGAGGTGGAATAACTGGCACATCAAAGGATTCAAAATAAACGTTACCGGGCAATTGGATACAGTACTTGTATCGTGTACGGACAGAGAGGGGACAAAAATAGACGATATACGCGTGTTGCCGAACAACAAAACTCCGCAAGCATTATTTGAAGAGATGCGATTCGATGCGTCGAAAAGAATTGGTAAGCCGTCAACAACGGTGCCTGGCCTTTCCCCGACGCCGCAGCAACAGAACACACGTGGACAGTCCCTGGAAACCGGCATCACACAGGACACTGACGTACGCGTTCTTCCTGTGCACGGTAGCAGCCCGCTAAGGTCGCAATCGAGTTCTCCAGCTGCTGAATCTTCGCGAGCGGCACAGTCCATAGTAAGGACGGGCTCACGAGGAAGAGGAAGAAAGTGAGGTTCCCTCTGTTTTTCGTTTTCCAACAGACAGTTTTTATGCAACCTGTTTTTCCTGATTTTGCTCGCTCATCCAGCGTTGGAGATGCTGAATGGGCGACCGATAACCAAGGGTTGAATGCCGCCGTTGGCGATTGTAAAAGACTTCGATGCATTCAAAAACCTCCGCCCTCATTTCCGCCTGCGTCGCATAGGGAACGCCATGCACGCGTTCGTTCTTGAAGCTGTTGAACCAGCTTTCCGTGGGCGCGTTATCCCAGCAATTGCCTTTCCGACTCATGGAGCAGGTCATGCCATGGTCCTTGAGCTTGTCCTGAAAGGCGCCGCTTGTGTCGAGCGCGAACGCCGTTCTCCCGCATCAACCTCTCCACGCGTTCCTGTCTGCCGCGAAGCCGCGCGCCCGCAGTTCGCGCATCTGCAGGGGCTGCCGTAAGCGCCCTTGAGTTCGGTATGAATGGCGCGAATCAGCGCCAACATTTGCGCATCCGTCAATCGCTGACGGTCAGGCTTCCCGCCTCGCCTCCAGGCGCGATACCCACTGATGCTGACGCCGAGCGACGAACACATTTCGTTCAACGCGAACGCCTTGCCTTGCGCATCGATCCAGGCGTACTTCACGGCGCATCCTTCGCGAAGCACGCCGCCGCCTTTTTTAGTATTTCGTTCCCCCGCTTCAGGCGAGCCGCTTCGGCGCACAATTGGGGCGCCTCCATCGCTTCCGGCGTGACAACCTTACCGCCTGCCCCATTCAGCTTGCCTGTCGCCGCGGCCTTCACCCAATTGCGCAATGTCTGGACACTCAGCCCCAGATCTTTCGCCACAGCAGACAACGACTCGCCAGCCGCCACGCGTTTGACGGCTAATTCCATTTCCAAATTAATCGTGACGCGAAAGCGGCGCGCAGACAGTACAAATAGTACGGCAAGCGACGCTGACAAAGTGCACGGTTAATTTGGAAATGGAATAACTCCTTGAACGCCGGCGTGTACGCCTGTTTCGGCATCTTCTTCATTGCTTCCCTTTCCAAAGTAACGTCGATTTTACGTTGTCTTTGGAAGACGAAATTTCAGGGGAAGCTCA
>DATLHW010000580.1:0-4746 GCA_035539675.1 Burkholderiales bacterium
CCGATCTGCGAATAGCTGTGAATCTCGGCGATGCTCTGGGTGTCGTAGATGACGAACGACCCCAGCGCGATCAACGCCAAGGCAATGAGTAACTCGCCCATATGGACGGGAGATCGTTTTTCCAACTCTTCCTCCTAAAAAAGCTGACCTTCGAACCGTGGATAAATACAATCGATGGAAAAAATCGGCTAATTCCATTTCGCATTGAAAACGATACTTCGTCGACCGAGGCTTGTCGTGCCGATAAGCACTATCGCAACGAAGCCTCCGCATCTCGTTTTTGAACGTGAATGGAATGACTGAACTCTATAAAATCGTGGAGCACGACCTAAAACTTGCAGTTAGGGGCGGACGCGAAAGAACATCACGCGAAACGCCAAAACTGCAAAATCGGAACATGCCATGGATTTCATAGTGGCCCCTTCATCAATGTCGCGATAATCCGCCTAGCCGTGACATTGATATGCCCACCGAACTACAAGATTGCGAATAAATCCACTGTGCGGCTCGTTACGATTTCTTCACAATCTCTATGCCGGTTTCTTTTTGGTTTCGTTATTTTCTTATTAAGATTAGTGCAAGATTAAGAGATCAACCTTGCGCGAACCTTGCTCGAACTTCGGAAAATTGTGCGACTACTACTTGTTGAAGATGATTTAGAGCTTGCCAACGGCTTGGCTGGCTCCCTCGCCCAGTCGAGCTACATAACCGATGTTGTCCATACCGGGCAAGCCGCCGTGACCGCGTGTTCGACGATGTCGTATCAATTGGTGATCCTGGATCTCGGATTGCCCGACATGGACGGCGTTGAAGTTCTTCGCCTACTACGCCGCCAACGGTTTTCGGAGCCAATCCTCATCTTGACCGCGCGTGATGATCTTCAAGATCGGATTCTCGGCTTGGACGCCGGCGGCGATGACTATCTTTCGAAACCCGTCGCGATCGGCGAGCTGGAAGCGAGGGTCCGCGCGTTGCTCCGCCGAGGCGCCTCGGCGAGCGCAACACTGCATTTTGGAAAACTCGATTTTGAACCCGCCTTGCGACAAGCCTCTGTCGAGGGGCGCGAACTCGCCTTCACGGCCAGCGAACTGACGGTGCTGGAATTGCTGCTGCGCCGGCCCGGTCGAGTCGTTAGCAAGCTGAAAATCTATGAATCCTTATATCCCGGCGATCCGGAGGTCAACCTGTCAGTCGTTGAGGTATTTGTAAGCCGCATGCGACGCAAATTGGAAGAGGCCAGCGCTGGAATCCATATTCGCGGACTGCGGGGATTGGGATATCGCCTGGAGTTACTGCCCAGTGAATAGACCAGATCAAGATAACGGCAGTTTGCATCGACGGCTGCTGATTGGCTTATGGACGCCGCTGCTTATGGTGCTGACGTTAGGAGCCATTGTCGCCTTTATCTTAGCCCGTCACTTCGGAAACGTGGTCCATGATCGATGGCTCTACGATTCTGCAATGACCCTTGCAGCGCAACTCGAACTCAAATCCGGGCGCATTGTGTTGGATCTGCCCAAGCCGGCCGTCGAGATGTTCAAATGGGATAGAGTCGACCATATCTACGAAGAGGTGGCTTCCGCCAAACAAGGGCGCATCTTTGGGGAAGTCGATCTCCCGTCCCCGCCGGAATATATGAGCGTCGGCAAACCCGAATTTTACAATAGCGTTATCAACGGCTCCCCAGTGCGAATCGTGGCGCTATCGCTCCCCAATCTCGGTGACCATACCGACACGGTCATCATTCAAGTCGCCGAGACAAAAAACAAACGGCAAGCGCTGATTACGGAAATTATCATGCTATCGGTGCCGCTACAGGCGGGCATCCTCGTGCTGGCGGGCGCCTTCATTGTGTTCGCCGTTACCTCCAGCCTGCGCGTCCTTGATGAAGTCGCCGAACGCCTCGCCGGATATGAACCGGATGCGTTAGTGCCCGTCAGCGATTTCGACAACGCGCCGTCCGAGGTAAAGCCGCTGTTGAAGGCGATCAACCATCTGATTAATAAATTATCGGCCGCTCAGGATACGCAACGCCGATTCGTGGCCAATGCCGCCCACCAATTGCGCACGCCGCTTGCGACGCTTCAAGTACAGGCGGAACGGGCATTGCGCGAACCGGACCCGGCAAAACACGGAGAAGCCCTTTCTCACGTGCTCACCGCCGTTACACGAATGCGCCGGGTCGCACACCAATTGCTAACCTTAGCGCGGTCGGACCGCTCATCCGAGCAAATGGTGGAAATGACTTCCGTGGATTTAGCGGCGCTGGCCAGGGAGGAGCTTGAGCGATGGGCGGACGCCGCCATCGCCCGCAATATCGACTTGGGCTACGACGGACCGGAAAGCAACATCAACGTAACCGGGCAGCCCTATTTGCTTCATGAGTTGATTGGCAACCTCGTGGACAACGCCATCCGTTACGGTAAAGCCGGGGGCGTTGTGACGCTTGGGCTGCGTGAGTCGCCGACAATGTTATTTGTTGAAGACGATGGACCGGGCATTCCTCTGGAGGAAAGAACCCTCGTGCTCGAACGTTTTTACCGGCGATCAAACTCAACAGGAGACGGATGCGGCCTTGGTCTCGCGATTGCGAGTGAAATCGTCGCAAGACACGGGGCAAGACTTAGCATCGTGGATCGTGGGCAGTCAGCCGGTATTCGAATTGAAATTATGTTTCCCGACGTTTCAATCGAAAACGCCCCGGTCTCGTCAGCCGCAGCTACCTCTTTAGAGACTCCCTAGTTTGCGCCGCAGAATGTCGTTTACTTGCGCCGGATTCGCTTTCCCCTTGCTGGCTTTCATGGCCTGACCAACGAAGAAATTGAAAGCCTTCTCTTTCCCTGCGCGATATTCAGCCAATTGCGCCGGGTTGGCGGCGATGATTTCGTCGATGATTTTCTCGATGGCGCCAACATCGGAAATTTGCTTCAGGCCACGCTTTTCGATGACTTCATCGGCAGAGCCCTCGCCCGCCCACATGGCTTCGAAAACTTCCTTCGCGATCTTGCCGGAAATCGTGTTGTCGAAAATTCTTTGGAGCAGCCCAGCCAACGCTTTGCTCGAAATGGGGCTTTGACCAATCTCCAGCTCGCCACGATTCAACTGTGCAGTCAGGTCGCCCATGATCCAGTTGGCGCACAACTTGGGTTCTCGCCCGCCCGCCGCCGCGACGGTTTCCTCGAAGTAGCTCGCCATTTCCTGTGATGATGTCAGCACGCCGGCGTCGTAAGCCGTCAGCCCGTAATCGCGCGTGAACCGCTCTGCCATCGCCTGGGGAAGCTCAGGCATTTCACCTCTGACTCTATTGATCCAGTTCTCCGAAACTTCCAATGGGAGCAGATCGGGATCGGGGAAATAGCGATAGTCCTGCGCATCCTCCTTCGACCGCATGGCGCGAGTTTCGCCGGTATCCGGGTCGAACAACACTGTGGCTTGCTCAATGCGGCCGCCATCTTCGAGCGTTTCGATTTGCCAGCGAACCTCGTAATCGATGGCCTGCTGAAGAAAACGGAAAGAGTTGAGGTTCTTAATCTCTCGCCGAGTGCCGAGCTTTTCGGCGCCCACGGGCCGCACTGAGACGTTTGCATCGCAACGGAACGATCCTTCCTGCATATTGCCGTCGCAAATGCCGATCCACCGCACCAAGGTATGTAATGCCTTGGCATACGCCACGGCTTCCTTACTGCTACGCATGTCCGGCTCGGTTACGATCTCAAGTAACGGCGTGCCTGCGCGGTTCAAATCGATGCCCGAGAGTCCGTGAAAGTCCTCATGCAACGATTTGCCGGCGTCTTCCTCCAAATGCGCACGGGTCAAACGAACAATTTTTTCCTCGCCATCGACGTTGATCTTGATCGTCCCGCCTACAACAACCGGCAATTCAAATTGGCTGATCTGATAACCCTTGGGTAAATCCGGATAGAAGTAGTTTTTCCGCGCGAATACCGACCGACGCGCAATGTTCGATCCGACAGCCAGCCCAAAACGAATCGCCCGCTCCACCGCGCCTTTATTCAGCACCGGCAACACGCCCGGCAGCGCGATATCCACAGCGCAGGCTTGCGTGTTGGGCGCCGCGCCAAAGGCGATCGATGCGCCGGAAAATATCTTCGACTGAGTTGAAAGCTGGGCATGCGTTTCCAGCCCGATGACGACTTCCCATTTCATAAAATTAAACCTCTGAATTCGCCGCAAAGATTCGCGAACGGTTGTCCTCGCGATTGAAGATTTTTACTCGATACCCGCTGGCATTCGTTGGTGCCAATCGGTCGCTTTCTGGTATTGGTGCGCCACGTTGAGCATTTTCGCTTCGGCGAAATAGTTGCCGACGATTTGCAGCCCCACCGGCCGCCCCTTGCCATCGAAACCGACTGGAATGGACATCCCCGGCAAACCGGCAAGGTTCGCCGCCACCGAGTACACGTCATTCAAGTACATCGACACCGGATCGGCGCTTTTTTCGCCGAAGTTGAAAGTAGTGGTCGGCGCGGTCGGCCCCATGATCACATCTACGTCTTGAAACGCCGCCTGGAAGTCCTGAGCGATCAGACGACGCAGCTTTTGCGCCTTCAGATAGTAGGCGTCGTAATAACCATGAGAAAGCACATAGGCGCCGATCAAAATACGTCGCTTCACCTCGGCGCCGAAACCCTCGGCGCGGCTTTTCTCATACATATCGGTCAGGTCCGTATAGTCGGCCGCTCGATATCCATATCGCACGCCGTCAAAACGGGAAAGATTGCTGGA
>DATLHW010000581.1:0-6040 GCA_035539675.1 Burkholderiales bacterium
TGCTTCTGCGTCTTGTGGCGAAGCGTTCTCTGGGCAAGCATGGCTCCGGGCCACCCACCAGCTAAACTGAAAAAGTGCAACGTGCTCTCCGGCGTTCGCCATTGCCCCTTCAGAGCCGCGGCTTTGTCGAAAACGTAAGCCAGGTATGCCACGCAGCTCCCGATAAGGTATGCGATGAGCACCACAAAAGGTAACTTTCCCACAGCCACCGCTCCCGCCACGAAGGCAAGGAAGACGGATGCGAAAATCAAAGCCGCAACCCCGGCGCCGGGCACGGTTGTCGGAGGAGAAGATGGACGATCGCCAACGAAAGCGATGTTCACACCTTGCGGTCTACCTCGTGCATCAGATGTGAGTTCGTAGGTAACAAGCTCGTTACCGGCCGGTCGGCGCTGTCGGTTCGAAAATGACTTGATATGGACGAATACCCTCGGTCCGCCTCCATTCGGTGTAACAAAGCCGAAGCCCTTGTCGTCCTTCCAGTCAGTGATCTTGCCTTGATATCGCACGGGCGTGCTCTCCGAGGGCTAACGCAAAGTTAAGGGGCGGCGGCCCCGATAGTGAATAAAGAAAAAGATACTATTTTCCGCCGTCCCATTTCGACGTGATGTTAGCTGGCTGCATGTGCGAAGCCGAAATGCCGAACGATCAACCCGGCTGACTCAGCGGGCGACTGACTCTCGGTATCAATGACGATGTGTCTTTCCGGATACGGGAAATCGGTGCGTGAATTCATTCGGTACTTTCCATCCGCTTCGAGGTGGAACGCCTTGGCGCGCTCAACATCGTGTTTGGCAGGCTTAAGCGACAGCCGAAGCGGCGTTCCTTCGCGAGAGACCCGAGCTTGCAGGGTGGCGGTAAGTTCTACGAAGAATAATCGTTGGCCTTTCGACTCGAATAGCTCGACAAGCTTCGAAACGAAGTGATTGTCCGCCGGCAGATCAAATGCCCAGACGAAAGTGAATATGATCGAGGGCATGCATGGCTGAGCCAGCGCCTTTGCCAACAATGAGAGTCGCATCTCCGCGACCGCTTCGCCGTAGGCTTCAGTTCCCCAGCCAAACAACGCCGCTGCGGGCTCTGCAGTCATATGATTGTGAAAGAAGCGAAAGCCGGTGAGTTGGCTCAACGCCAGACCTACCGCCGCCTTGCCCGACGCGGGTGGACCAATGATGACAACGAGATCGGACATTGCTTGAGCCAGCTAACGCTTCAGTTCAGGGGGGCGCGCCGCCGATAGGCGAAGCGTCCCCTGCAACAATGGGTTAGCCATTTAATTACTTGCAACCTTCATCTCGGCAATGAAGTCTTCTTGAATTCTCTGCATTTGCGGCGCCATTCCAGAAACCATCTTCTGAACCTCCACCATAGTTTTTTGCATCAGGAGCGGCATCTTGTTGATGACTGCCTGACCCGCCGGAGTCTTATAGAACGACATCATGCCGATTACTTCTTCTTCTGTGAACGACTCTCTGTAAAGGCGTACGTACATCGGTTCGACCTTTTCCCAGGCAAACTCGCCCTTCATGAGCGCGACCGTTCTGTTTTTCATGTTCGCTATGGCTTGCTGTTGCTTGGCTGTTGGCACTTTTCCCTTCAACTCTTGTTGAATGGAATTGTTAATTAAAGAGTCGAATTGGGCTCGCATACCATCTGAGAGTTTTTGCGCTTGAGTAACCGCCAGCAACTGTCTTATCGATCCATCACTTGCCGGTGCGGCCATAGCAGTCGCTGAGAAAAACAAGAGAACTATCAGGACGTTTCTGAGTGAGTTCATGTGGCCTCCTAAAGATAGCTAACGAGGTTGTAGAAAAAGCATTCCTGCATCTTGCCTTGAGTAATCGCAACCGACAAGATCACGCCATCCGAATTTGCGAACACGAACATTCGATGGCCCGCTACAAAACAATCGACACGAATCCTCGTTTCCTCGCCGTAGATCTTTCCCGGCAACTGCGGCCGGGCACGTTCTAACATGCGCTGAATCATCTGCTCGATCACGAACCCGACTTGTTCGATCTAGACGACCATTATTGGAACGACGAGACGGGGAGCCCCGGCAAAAGCATCATTCAAAGCTATGCGGTGATAGCTGCCGTCGATCGCCAACATCTCAATTAACATACGGCGCAATGCCCGTTGGTTATTGCGCCCTACGCGAACTGCGGGGCGGCGATGGTCATCGTGAAAACGCGCATTCGAACGCCGTTTCCGAACGCAAGCCCAGCCCCGCCTGCGTCGGCGGGCGCGCATTGATCATGTGACCCACTGAAAAAATCGTTCCTCGATGGATAACGGGACGTCAGCGTCCGCAAGCTGAGAACGCGGCTCGCCTCCAATCGGGGAATGTTCGGCTTGCCAATGGCCTAATCGGCGCGTTTCCGCAACAACAGTCCGAATAAATCGCGCTTTCCCATTTCACTTGCCCCGTCATATCCCATGCCGGGGAAATTCCCCAAAGATATATTTTCTATGCGCGTCCATCGTCGCTCAGGGGCCGGGCTCGTCCAACAAACGGTTCAGATCGTGGATCGCTTCGCTCTCACGATCTAACCTTAGTCGTTAGTCCATTTTGTTTTTCATAGAAATCGATGTATGCCAGCTCAATGTTTTTAACAAGAATTGCTATTTTTGAGAATGAAGCATCTACAAATTCATTAGTTACTGGATTTTCATCATCAATGGTCGAAGGAACCATTTCGCTAATAACCTTCTTTACTTGATTAGGTATATCCCTATCTATCTTATGAATAAACCTATTTCTCATTTCTCTGATAGCGTCGAGGCTCTTCCATAGGGATTTATCAATTGTGATCTCTAGGCCACAGCCGCGAGTAAGCCAAAGTATGTATTTGTTTATGTAAGGTAATGGTCTCTTATCTAATTCTAGATCCTTCCCTGTATCTTTAGCGATTTCATCACTTAAAGTTCCAAGCAAGTTTTCCACGAGAGATAAGGAAAATGAGATTGTTGATAGTCTCAAATATTCCGGAAAATATTCGATATCAACCTCTGCTGTTTCAGAAAATATACAATCAAATTCGGCAGAGCCATCACCATCAACCCTATTTAAAATTGATATATGATTCTCGATGTAATCTTTGCTTAACCCCCAATGTCGTTGCAGGCTTTGGAAGCGATATTTGAACTCCCAAAAAGGCTCAAAGAATCGATCTTCCGCCTCATAAGCAGGTTCAATTTCCAGTAGTTTGTAAAAATACTCGTTTGGTTCCATTATTTTCTTCTTATGGCTAACGTTTAAATTGAGAGGCGCGCGCCTCGATGCTTGCTTGAAAAAGTAACATTATTCGCGCGTCCTTTCTCGAATGTAATGTTAGCCATGTCAGACTCACAAGTAGTCGTCGAGCAGTTCACGAACACCTTCAATGGCGTGACCAACATCCTTTAGGTCTAGTTTTTCCCACTCAGCATGAAGTGCCGTGTTCCGCACACCGGCGTAGGACTTGATGCGTTTCGATTTAACAGCCGAGATCACATCAGCATTGGCTAGCTGATCAATTAGGGGCTCCAAAGAGAGGCCCCTTGGATCAATGCCGTTCTTTACGGCAATGCGTTTCACTGTGTCTTCAAGTACTGATGAGACAAGTATTGCAGCTTCCTTTACCTTTCCCGCCTTGTGGAAGGACGATGCATGATCTAGAAAGTCGTCGAACGCTGTCGCGAAGACTTGATATTCCAGCTTTGTTAGCATTCCCGCATTTGCCTCTGCTCGGACAGACTGAAGCACTCCGAATACTTTATTCAAAACCGTCAGCGGTATCCCTGTCTTCAGTTGGTCATGCGTCGCAAGGCGCTCCATTTCCGCGCGATAAAAGCTTTTAGGTGGCGCTACCTGAAGAATCGCATTCGCCGCAGAGGCAATCCAAGCTTGAGCCTGAGCGACGTCCTTCACCCAATAATCATCGTCGCCATATTGACGAACAATGGATTGACCTTGATTGAGTAACTCATCAATTCGTGCGAGAACTTGCTCTTGCATAGTGATGCCCCTTAGTGGCTAACTTTTCAATTGAGGGGCGCGCGCCCCGATGGTGGTTTCAAAAACAACCATTATTCGCGCGTCCCTCTCGAATGCCGAGTTAGCCAGCGTCATTTTTAGCCTACCGCCGATTGAGTTCTCATTTTCTGGTCAAGAAAACGTCGTTCTGACTTGGCCCTGCGGCTGTCAAATCGGGTAGTGCCAGCAACCGCTCGCGCGTCCATTGGATGTATGTAGCCGTTAACGCCTCTTCAAGTTGGCTACGTCTCTCGGCAATCCACTCAAGTGCTTTTTTCACCAGGTTGCCAAGTCGCTCTAAGTCACCCTCAATCGTGAAGAGATGTATAGGTGATGCAAAGACCTCCACAAAGGGCGGTTCCTGTTCAGAGGCGTTGACTGCGACCGCGACTAGCACATCAGAAAAGGAATTCTCATCGTGAACAATGTGCTTATTCCTCAGGGCGCGAAAATACTCGAAATCGGCCGTAGAGCCGGCGTCTGGCTTGAAAATCTTTGAGGCGGACAGTTTTGCACGCGCCTTGCTTTCACCGAAACACTTGAAGAACCGCGTGACGCACGAAATCCAGTAGGCTTCCGCGCGCTCTGATTGCCTGTTGTAATCCAGTGACTTCAACTCACACAAACAGCTTTGACAAAAACGAAGATCCAATTCGTGAAGAACTATGGCCTGATACTGCTTCACAAGATGGCCGTCAATGCGTTTGAAGATCGCCTTGTGGTCGGCATCCACGAGTTGGATCGTGGTGCCCCTTCGAATTTCTGCGAAACGGTAGGTCATGATGGCTAACGTTGAAATTGAGAGGCGCGCGCCTCGGTGCTTGGGTTGAAAAGTAACATTATTCGCGCGTCCTTATCGAATGCCCTGTTAGATTGCTGCGACACGGTGACTATGAGTGCCACTTGGCTAGGAGAGCCACAAGACCGGGATGGTACCGATTAGGCCACTGAGAGCGGTGATATAGGGAATGCGCCTTGTCCAACGCTCCGACCGATATTTCTCCTCATCGCGGATGGCCGAGCGAACCTTTTGCTCACCGGCGAGTGACAAGTAATAGCGGTGGCTATCCAATCCACTACGCTGGTAATCAGCAGACAAAACATCGCCCTCGAACACTGACGGCGTTGGAATTCGAAGCTGACGAGCGCGCCTCAAGAGCTGCCGAGAATGGAAGCTGGCCTCATCCTCTTCGAGGAACTGGTACTCGAACTGCCAATTACCGTTTTCCCAAATGTCTGCTGCATTTCCTCCGTTCTTGACGATGCGACGGCGCTCTCGGTCAACTTCGCGGTCCATAAAGTACCGGCGAAGCCGTAGCCGCATGCCTTCCGGCATTGGCGTGATATGTAGCAGCCGATAGATGTTCATCGTATGTTAGTCAAAGTCTTGATGCGATCGCTGCAATCTAACGAAAATTAGGCGTCACCTGTGAACCCCTTGAGCTTGCGCACGGATGAATACGGCACATTGCAAGCTCGACACACAAGCTGAATTATTTGCCGAGTTTGCGTGTGCTTGGCGTTCGTATTGAACCAATAGCCCTTGTACTCGACAGATGCGGGAAGCAACCCCTGGCTATCTTCAGCATATAACTCTTCCCGCCGCTTTGATACGTACCGCCTGGTGCGACCCGGGATTCTCGCCTTGTCCGCTGCATCAAGCTCACACATGCATTCGAGATACTCAGGGCTGCCAGCAGTTAGATGTTCCACGACCGAGAGCATAAGTTCGGTGAGGCCAGCAGAGTTGTACTGGTCAAAACGCTCGTGCCCTGGGCGCGGGTGGCTGCGCACGATGACGAAATAGGGACGATGAACAAACTCACCATAGACGTGAGCAATGGAGCTTAGATGGTCTGGCATGTTGGTGCTCCTGAACGCCTAACGAGGTTGTAGAAAAAGTATTCCCGCATCTTGCCTTGAGTCCTCGCAACCGACAAGATCACGCCATCCGAATTTTCGAACACAAACATTCGATGGCCCGCTATAAAACAATCGACACCAATCCCCGCTTCCTCGCCG
>DATLHW010000582.1:0-2423 GCA_035539675.1 Burkholderiales bacterium
CCGCGCCTGCAAGATATAAAGCTTGCCATCGCCGCCATCCCGGCCCCACTCGATATCCATCGGTCGGCCGTAGTGCGCTTCAATCAGAAGCGCGTAATGGGCCAATTCTTCGGCTTCCTGATCGGTGATCGAAAACTGATGGCGATCGGCTGGCGCGACTTCGACTGTTTCGGTTGATTTACCGGCCGAGCGATCCTTGGCGAACACCATCTTGATCGCCTTGGAGCCGATGTTGCGACGAAGAATCGCGGGTTTCTGTTGTTTGAGAACCAGCTTGCTGACATAAAATTCATCCGGATTCACAGCGCCCTGCACCACCGTTTCACCCAGCCCGTAGCTGGAGGTGATGAATACGACATCGCGAAAACCCGATTCCGTATCCAGCGTGAACATCACGCCAGCGGCGCCAAGATCGCTTCTCACCATGCGCTGAATGCCGGCGGAAAGCGCCACTTCGGAGTGAACGAACCCTTTGTGCACACGATAGGAAATCGCCCGATCGTTGTAGAGAGAAGCGAATACGTGCTTGATGGCGACGAGCACATTGGCGAGACCATGGATGTTCAGGAAGGATTCCTGTTGTCCGGCGAACGACGCGTCAGGCAAATCCTCAGCAGTGGCGGAAGAACGCACCGCGACCGAAATATCCCCGCCCGCGTCCTTCAGCATTTTTTCGTAGGCCGACGCGATATCGGTTTCCAACTTTGGCTGGAATGGGGCGTTAGTCACCCACTCGCGAACCTGCGCCCCAGCTTTCGCCAAGGCCGTCACGTCCTCCACATCGAGCGTGGACAACACTTTCTCGATGCGAGCTTCCAAATCGTTATGACGAAGAAAATCGCGGAACGCTTCAGCGGTCGTGGCGAATCCGCCGGGTACGCGTACACCGACGCCTGCGAGTTGACTGATCATTTCCCCTAGGCTGGCGTTCTTGCCGCCAACCTGGTCAACGTCGCTCATGCGCAAACCGTCAAACCAGGCTACGTAATTCTTTTCCATCGCAACTCCCGTCCCACAGCCAAAAAAGTCATTATTATAGCCAAGGTCTTCTCGCCCACGAGCGAGATGCCCGGAAATAAAGAGATAATCCTAGAAATTGCGGTCAATTGCTTGACGCGCCCAGGATAAATTTATTAATACGAATACTCCTGCGACTTTGACCGCTCACCCAATGGGCGACCACGCGTCCAATCGACAAGGATAAACAATGTCTACTCGAAGAACCGCCTTCTTCATCTCCGACCGCACAGGCATTACCGCGGAGATGCTGGGCCAATCGCTGCTCACCCAGTTCGACCCGATCGAATTCAACCGCGTCACCATTCCATTCATCGATAGCGTCGAGGATGCTCAAGCCGCCGTGCAACAGGTCAACGCCGCCGCACGGGAAGATGGCGCTCGCCCCATTGTGTTTTCCACCCTAGTCGATGACGCGGTAAGGCGAATCATCGCAAAAATGGACGCGCTGGTGCTCGATCTGTTCGAAATGTTCATCGTGCCGCTGGAAGCCGAACTGGGACTGCATTCTTCCCATACGGTAGGCAAATCCCACAGCGCAGCGAACTTCAAGACCTATAACCAGCGCATCGACGCTATCAATTACACCCTGAGCCACGATGACGGCGCCACCAACCGCAATCTAGAGGATGCCGACGTCATTCTGGTTGGCGTCTCCCGCAGCGGCAAAACGCCGACCTGCCTTTACCTTGCCCTACAGTTCGGCCTCAAGGCCGCAAACTATCCGTTGATCCCGGAAGACCTCGAGAAAATGAAACTGCCGCCCGCCCTGGCGCCGTTTCGAAACAAGCTGTATGGTCTTTCCATCACACCTGAACGCTTGCAGCAAATTCGCTCGGAGCGTCGGCCCGACAGCAAATACGCAGCGCTAACGAATTGCAGATACGAAGTTCAAACGGCGGAGGCGATCATGCACCAATCGAACATTCCCTTTATAGACTCCACCACCAAATCGATCGAAGAACTCGCCACGACCATTCTGCACGAAGCGCATCTCATTCGGCGCATGTATTGATGCGTAAGGTTTATACAGCGGGCAATCTCCCCGAAGCGCATCTGATACTACACTTACTGCGCAACCAGGGCATCGATGCTCGGGTGTTCAATGAAAATGCATGCAGCGTATTCGGCGAACTTCCGTTGTCCGCATCGCTGCCTGAGGTGTGGGTGACGGATGTGGCTTACGAAGCGCGCGCCATTCAAATGATCGACACGTTCAGGCAACAGGCGGCAAGCGGCGTCGTGCATTTGTGCACCGAGTGCGGAGAGCAGAATCCGGGAGAGTTCGAGATTTGCTGGAAATGCGGGCTGGCGTTTCCGGTTTTGGAGTGAATCAGGATTTACGCAAAATCCGCCCGCGAACATTTCCGCCATTAGGATCGCCGCAATCGAAAAATCACGCCAAT